>DAOWCB010000039.1 GCA_030633795.1 Candidatus Aminicenantota bacterium
AGTGGGAAATATACAAGACAAACATCACGGGCGTGGAGATCCCACAGCCCACCCATACCTATGCCTATATGCATGGTATGTTCGGCTACATGAACGATCAGCAGCTTGCCATAGGAGAATCGACGATCGGGTGCCGCCGGGAGATGAGAAATCCCACACCGTCGGCTACCTTTGACATCACCTGGCTAACGCTTGTTGCCATGGAGCAATGCAAGACAGCCCGGGAAGCCATCAAATTCATGGGGACATTGGGTGAAAAGTACGGCTATGGCTACACCGACTCCGGAGAGATGCTGGCTGTGGCTGATCCAACCGAAGTGTGGATCTTCGAGATCATGCCCGTAGGACCGCTGTGGACACCCAAAAGCGGAAAGCCCGGAGCTATCTGGTGCGCTCAGAGGGTGCCGGATGACCATGTCAGCGTCTGTCCGAATGAATCCCGGATCGGAGAGATCGACCTGGACAATCCCGACTATTTTATGGCATCACCCAATGCCATCTCATATGCCGTAGACAAGGGTTATTATGATCCTAACAGTGGCGAATCCTTCAACTGGAAAAAGGGCTACTCTCCTTCAGAAACGAGTGCAGCAAGCTCGAAAGGATCCAGGGCTCGTTTATGGCGCTTTTTCGATCTGGTAGCACCCTCCCAGAAATTCAGTCCCGAGACTCCTAACATGGATCTACCGTTTTCGGTCAAACCGGAAAAGAAGCTTTCGGCAAAAGACGTTATGGATATGACACGGGACAAGTACGAAGGAACAGACTATAATCCGGCACGGGGACTACAGGGAGGACCTTTCGCCAATCCCAACCGTCTTCCCTACGGATTTACTCTCGATGAGCAAACGTACAACACACCCAGGGTTATCGGGGTGAATCGGGCGGAATACGTGACTGTAACCCAATGCCGAGACTGGTTGCCCCACCCGATCGGAGGGATCGTGTGGTTGGCCTTTGGGGCACAAGACACTTCCTGTTTTATGCCTCTGTATGCAGGGATCACCCGCATCCCCCACTCTTTCGAGATCGGCGACCACTGGGTGTTCAACCGGGAATCGGCCCGGTGGGCATTCGACTATGTGGATTTCCATACACAACCGGTTTACTCTCATGCCATAAAGGATGTCCGTATGGCCCAAGAGGAATGGGAAGGGAAAGCTTTTGCGAGAGTGGACTCTACCGACAAAGTGGCCCTCGAGCTTTACAAGAAGGATCCGGCCGAAGCCATCGTGTACTTGACCGACTACAGCAACAACCTAGCCAATAATGTGGTTAATGCTTGGTGGAAGTTGGGAGATGACCTGCTGGTGAAGTACAATAAACTGTGGATATACGATGCCAAGACACGTGAGAGGAACAGGTTGCAGTTTCCTGATTGGTACCTGAAAGAACTAGTCAAACACAATCAATTGAAGCCTGAAAAACCAAAAGAAAAAAGGTGATTCAGACGCAAAAATGGATTAGAATAAAGAGGAATTTTTAGAAGGAGTAAGTTTAGGATGAAAAATTTCAAACAAATAATTTTATTCCCTTTGGCTATCGGGCTCTTGTTCCTGGTATCGGTAGCGAATACGGCTGCCGCTGACATCCCAAAAAGCAGCCTGCCTGTGCTCACCACTTCTGCAGGACAAAGCGCGGATGTGGAAACACTGAATGTCATCTGTGAGGAAGCCGGTGTGAAATACGATTATTGCGATGTGCCAACCATGGATCTTATCAAGGCAGGAGTGGGCCTAGCGGGCAAGGAATCCGGCCCGGGATTTCATGTCGAATTGAATACGGATCTAGCCGCATTTCCCAAAGGCACTCCCTACAAAACAATTATCTTCGCCATAGGCGCAAGCTTGAAGGGGATGGGAGCTTCTGGCTTGACGGTGAACGCGGAAGTCAAACGTCTCAGTGAGATCATCGAATACTGCAAACAGAACAAAATCTTCATCATTGCCATGCATGCCGCTGGGACATCCGGGAGAGGAGCACCTGGCAGCGACAACGAAAAGATGATTGATGCGGTGGCACCGTTTGCAGATTATATCATCATAGCCGCAGACAGCAACAAAGACGGGCGCTTTGACTCCATCGCTAAAGACAAAGGGATCCCGATAACCCAAGTGGAATACGCCCTGGAGATCGTGGACATCCTCAAACAGGTCTTCGAACAAACCATGTAAGCTGATACGTCGGCCCGGCCCGCTCGCCTCCGGATGCCTTCCTCTTCAGCTTGCCTGGCTTTATAGCTTTATTATATATAGGGGATAATTATTTAGGGGGAGTTTTTTTTTGGGCTTCGAGATAAACCTTGGCGCGTGGGATGATTTCTTTGATTTTCGCTTCGATTTCTAGGTTTATCTGTTCCAAATCACGTACGACCATGCCATTTTTGTAGTCGATTTCCAGGGCTACAAGCACCTCATCCGAGCTAAGATGCATAGTCTTCAAGCTTAAAATCTCATCTACCTCTTCGAATGACCTGACAATTTTTAAGATTTTTCTTCTTCTATAGGGAGTAACGGCTTCGCCGACCAGCAGCATCCTTGTTTCATAAGCCAAAAACAAGGCGAAAACCATGAGCATGGCTCCAATAACGATCGAGGCAATGGCATCGATAATCAAGATATGGGTAAAATGAACAATAGTGATCGCCACTCCTGCAATCAAAACACCTGAGATGGCCAAGGTATCCTCGACAAACACGGTGAGGTTAGTGGGATTCTTGCTTCTCCGTAGAGTCTCCAAAAAACTCCCGTGTTCTTCTCTCCGCATCTCTTCCTTAATATTCAAAACGGCAATCCTGAGGGCAAGGCCTTCGAATATTATGGCAATAGCAATGGCCATGTAAATCAATCCGATATGCTTTATCGGTTCGGGATGACGGAATTTATGGTAACCCTCGATGATGGATAAGGTTCCAGCGATTCCAAACAGGATCATGGCCACGATAAAGGACCAGAAAAACTGTTCCTTTCCGTGTCCGAAAGGGTGTTCTTTGTCAGCAGGCTTTTTGCTGGCCTTCAATCCATAAAGGAGTAAAACCTGATTGAATGTATCTGAGACCGAATGATAGGCTTCGGCAAGCATCGAGGAAGAACCGCTGAATAATGCTGCGACAAACTTGAAGATGGCAATCCCCATGTTTCCGAATAGGGCGGCTAAAACGGCCTTTTTGCTTTGATGATGCAACTTCTAATTCCTTAAAGTTCCAAATTTGTGACTTTCATGGCAAACCTTTTATCTTAGATATCGGATATTTGTTTATATGATAAACCAAAACCATCCCTAATGGGAATGAAAAGAAAACTTGTCGTTTGGATATTAATCCCTTATTTAGTATCATAAGCTATTGAAAATGTTAACCAATGGAAAATTTAGGATAAAGTCCGAGTTAAAGGCAAAAGTTATCGGGTTGATCACCGAGCAGGATATATAGCGGATTAGACGATTGTCTGGCAATTAATTTTAGCTTTGCAGGAAATGGCATAGGAGCATCATATGGGAAAACCAAGATGTTATTAAACAGGTCCATTTTGAGGTTAATTTCCTTTTTCATTTTTTTAGGCATATTTATTCACCCGATCCAGCTCCAGGGATTCTCCCAAGAAGCCGTGCCACGATCCCAATATTTGGATTATGCACGGAAGGCCGCCGATTACACCTGGAAAAATTATGATCACGTAATTCAGCGCTGGAAAGAGGGATTCGATCCTGAAAATGTATTCGGCTATCGTCCTCCCGGCGGTTTGCTGGAGATGGCTGTCATCTATGCCTACCTGTATAAGCAAGAAAAAAAGCCGGAATATGCCACACGTTCCAAAAAAATACTACTCACCTATGCCGACTACCGATCCGCTTATCCCGAATGGGCAAGGAAGAAGCGCCCGGATTATGAGGAGGGTATTCCGATGCTCCCGGATTTTTTTACGGTGATGCGGTTCCTCAGGGCCTATGACATCCTGAAGACAGCCGGTGTTTTAAGCCCAGAAGAAAATCACAAAATCCAGGGAGACATCACTGATAGCATGGAGTATGTCCTCCGAACCCAGGAGTGGGGTCCGATGAACCGCACAGCGCTCCGGGCTGAATCTCTGGCATGGGCTGTGCGGGCACTCCCCGACCATCCGGACACAAATAAATGGGAAATGCAACGCAAAGCCCTGGGAGACGACAACTGGGGAAACTGGCAGATCGAAGATGCCACCATCTACCATGGTGTCTGGCTATATGCTATGTTGGGGTATGCGGACGCTATGGGCAAGCTGGATGAGCTTCTTGACACACCCGAAATGTATTATTACACCCATTATTTCCTCCATTTGATGTGCCCGGCAGGCATGGTTCCCGATTTCGGGGATGCCAATTGGATGGCCAACTTACCGCGCTTCCTAGTATTTTTCGAAGCAGCTGCCAATCATTTTAAGGATCCCCAGCTCAAATGGGCTGCCACCACGATTGCACGTAAATTCGTCGATTTCAACGATCCCAAAAATATCGGCCTCGCCTACAATTTTTTGGACTGCTATCTCTGGGGCGGAGACGGCATCCCTGTTCAGAAGCCCGAATCCCTGTCCAAAGAGGTTATGGAGGATGTCCAAGGGAAAAAAATCGTATTTCGAAACGGCTGGGATCCCCTTTCAACATATCTCCTTTTGAACTACAGGGACGAGGGAGACGGTGGATTGAACTTTCGGGATTATTTGCGAGATACGATCCCGGTGGAAGAAGAAAAGATGACCCACGGTCACGCAGACGAAAACAGCATTGTCTTGCTGATGTCCGGGGGTTCGGTCCTACTCCATGATGGAGGGTACCGCGATTATATGCCCAGCGGGCCCTATGGTGCTTATCGGCAGGATTATTTCCACAACCGGCTGTGTGTGAGGCCGGGAAAAATCTGGATGGGACAGAAGCAGGGAGAATTCCGGTATAGCATAAGGGATGCCGTTCAAGGACAAAGCATTCTCGATTTCCTGCACAATGCCGGCTCCTACCGCAAGATTCGCACACAAAAAGTGGACTTTTTGAATCTGGAAGATTTCGACTACAGCCGCACGCGGCTCACAGACGACAGCATGGGTTATGAGTGGGACCGTGTCATCGTATATGTCAAGAATCCTGAGCTTTATGTCGTGTTCGACATCTTCAAATCGCACAAGGAGGAATATTTCACTCTGGCGAATCTATGGCACACGCGCAAAATTCTCGCCCAAGGGGAACACTGGTACGACACAGTGTATGACAAGATCCAAAACCAAAATCTTTCTACAGAAAAAAACCTGCTGATCCTGTTTCCGGCAACCCATTTCAGATTGGAAGGAACAGAGCTGGAAAAACGCCACTACCAAGAAGAAATCCTGATCCATCAGACAACAGCCCAACACTTCGAACTGGGCGAAACCGTGGGTTTTATTACCGTGCTCGTCCCCCACTCCAAAGACGAGTCCCCCACCAGATGGCTGAATAAGATCCGTGCCATCCAGACTAAACCCGATCGGGCAGGCCTTGGTGTGGAAATAGACTCAGGAGATCGCCAGGTTATAATCGGGGTAAAAAACGATCTGCGTATGGATATGACAAGAGATTGGCGTCGCCCCCGCTACACCTACAAGGCAGGAAAAATCGAATTTGGCGAATTCGAAACCAACGGGGATTTTTTGTTTGCCTCATTAAAGGGATCAAAACTTGCCTTCACCATTGTCAACCTGACCAAGGCTTTCTTCAAGGATAAACCATTATTCGAGGCCAAATCCTCCTATTATGGGTTGGCCTATGATGCCAGTCCGGATAAGGGAGGGCTTGGTAAACTCCGGTATTGGAAAGACGAAGTGAACATAAACAGGTAAGCATTTTTCCCATCAGGCATACCTAATGATAAAATAACATCGCAAACCTCTTGACAAATCAATAAATTTAGATTATTCTGATTATATTGATATTTCAGAATTTTCAAACTGGAGGTTTTATATGGCTCGAGACGATAAATCCCAATCCTATTGTAGCTCCACAGGAAAAGACTTGGGATGCTGTGCAGTCGAATCTGTGGTCAGCATCGATGACCGAGGACAAATGGTCCTTCCCAAGGAGATTAGAGAAAAGGCGCATATCTGTCCAGGGGATAAACTGGTTATAATCACGATGGAGAAGGATGGCAAGTTTTGTTGTCTGTCTTTGATCAAAGCACAGGATTTCGAAGTGATGGTCAAAAACCTGCTATCTCCGATGTTGACAGATCTTCAGTCGAAGGGGAAATCCTGATGAAAGATAAAATAAAATTAAGCGACAAAAAAATTAAGGGTATCGTGCAGGAGCGTTATTCACAGATCGCCAAGCAAAACAGTTCCTGTTGTGCAAAAAGCGAATCATGCTGCGGTTCGTCAGGCATGGCCGAACAAATCGGAAAAGTCATTGGGTATGGCGAAGAGGAATTACAATCCGTTCCGGAGAATGCCAACCTCGGCCTTGGGTGTGGCAATCCGGTCGCGTTGGCATCCCTTAGAGAAGGAGAAATTGTCCTCGATCTGGGCGCAGGCGCGGGTTTTGACTGCTTTCTTGCCGCCAAAAGAGTCGGCGATAAAGGAAAAGTGATCGGCATAGACATGACAAAGGAAATGGTTGAGAAAGCAAATGAAAATGCCAGAAAAGGACAGTATGATAACGTGGAGTTCAGGCTCGGAGAGATCGAGAATTTGCCACTGGAGGCGGAGTCTGTGGATGTGATAATCTCCAACTGTGTGATAAATCTTTCGCCGGATAAAAGGAAGGTTTTCCAAGAGGCGCTTAGGGTGCTCAAACCCGGCGGAAGAATTATGATCTCGGACATAGTCCTTTTGAAGAAACTTCCCGAATCCATAAAAGAATCCGTCCAAGCCTATACAGGGTGCATTGCCGGAGCCATGAAGAGAGACGATTACCTCGATCTAATTAAAAAATCGGGATTTCAGGAGCTTGATGTACAAGGGGAAGAATATTTCTCGCTCGGACTGGAATCCGAGGATGCATTGGCAAAAGCCTTAGCCCTGGAAGCAGGGATTTCGATCGAGCAGCTCACTGAGCTGGCCCGTTCTGTGTTGAGTATCAAAATAGGCGCAATTAAGCCAAAAAAATAAAATCCGTCTGGATTAAAATCGAAAGAGTCTGTTACCCAATCTTCTTTGTTCTTCGTTCCATCTTTTTATCAAATAGGGTTTTTCCGCTTCAAATACCCTGACAATTTTTTCAAAATATTCTTCGCAGTCTTTGATATCCATGTGAATGGTTTTGTTCACAAAGGATAAAATCCGGGAATGATAAAATGGAATCATGGACTCTATGATCATTTCCTTTGGAATCTCGTTATTCCGGTAGGCGATTGCATAATTGAAAAGGATTCTGGCCCAGAGGTCACTGCTATAGTAAAACTTCTCCTTCGGGATCTTTTTTGTCTTCTTGATCTCGGCGAATTCCCCGCTGGGCAGAATTTTTTTCCACACTTCCCCATAATGGTCAAATCCGTTGGTAAAGCTGGAATGAAGGGCCTCTGTATCCACGGAAACAGGAGGAGGTGTATCTGTAACTCCCAGGCCAAAACCAAAAATGTTGCTCGGCCAGCTTTTAGATGTGTCCTTCCAGAAATATTCGAAGTCTATCATTAGCTCGAAAAAGGTCATAATCACTTGCATGAACATCGGCCCCAAGTCTTTTGCCGGGTCCTTGGCCTTATGAGATTTGGGCGATCCTAAAAACGTTTGGCATACCTTGAAACGGTGGGCAATGGCAACGGTCGTCATCCAGATATCTATCCCAAAATTCGCCACATTTTCGGTCCATGTCTTTTCGGATAAAAATGCTTGTGCCAGTCGTCTTGAAAATCCAAAATCTCCCCCGATGGGCTGTCTCACTCTAAGTCCAAACAGGGTTCTCAGAAGCGGATATGCGATGTGATTGGTGATCGAACCATCGTATTTATGGCGGATATAGATGGGAGTTACGTAGTTGAAGCCGGCAAAAAGAGGTTCTCCCAAGTATTGAATCCACTGGGGCGTTATGCTCCGCAAATCGGCATCCACCACAACAGCAGCTTGGGCCTCGAGTTCGACAACAGCCTCGAACAGATTCCTCAGATTATTCCCCTTGCCTCGAATATCACCAGGAGTCGAGATGTAGATTTTTGGGACATCGGTGGGTGTGTTCAAAAAGGCAGTTTTTGTCCCATCCGGTGAATTGTTGTCCACATTAATGATGACCGATTTTTTGTCAGGAAAAAATTTGCGCAAACCTTGACTGGCCATTTGAGTGGGATAAGAGATGGAATCCGCCTCGTTAAACGAGGGTATTCCTACGATAAAATCAGCTTTTTTGACTTGCTCAGGATTTTCGATGATCACATCCATTAGTACTTCCTTTCCGCCAATAATAACACGAATTCTGTTCGAGTCAAGACTGCTGTTTTTGGACAGCTTGTTTGTTTATATCTTTGGCTTGATTGATCAAATCTTCTAGACGATCCAAGATAATCCTGACTTTGATGGTGGATAATTTTCGTTTTCCCGATTGTTGCGTTTGAAAATGCTTTTTCAAAAGAAGTTCGATGCTTTCCTCATCCATCCATTCGCGTAAAAACTCATCCTCAAAAAGTTCAGACCGCAGACCCTCATATTCTTGACTCATAGTCAATATGTGAAATTCTTCGAGCAGTTCATCACGCCACTTCTGGAAATCTTCGGAGACATAGGCTGGGGTCGGACCGAGCAGTTTTTTGGCATTCTTCACCGCTTCTTTCAAGAAATCCTCGGCATCCCGGAGCGAGTTTCTGGCTTTATAATAATCCGCTGTATTAAAATTTCCCTCTTCTTTCAGCAGCTTGCTGAATATCTGGACAGACATGTTCACACATTCCCAACATTTGGACGCCTTCTGATAAATGAGATTTTCTGTGCCCTGTTGCATTTTAGTCTCCCTTACCCCATAAAAAATTCTCTCTGGGACTGCCATTATATACAATTTTCCCCCATCCTTCAATATGGGGACGTCAATAATAAGCATTTCTATTCCCGTGATATTAAAAGGCTTTATGTCGGCTTTTAGCACGGAAATAGGGATGCTTCCTTTTTGACTTCGGATGATGAGTCTGATATAAAATTTCGTAACGTTTTCACCCCAGAATTAGAGAGGAGATATGCGCATGAAAAAAACACTTATCCTTATTTTACTGAGCTCTTTTTTATTTTCGCCGCAGCTTATAGCACAAGACAACATCACCACGCCAACAGAAGCTATGGGCCATGATGCCGGAGAGGATTA
>DAOWCB010000338.1 GCA_030633795.1 Candidatus Aminicenantota bacterium
GCCCGAATATCATGATTATTTTTTCGGAGACTTAGATACCTTTGCAAAGAATTACAAAAAAGTCTATCCGAAAATATCCTCAAATTACGCCAACCTGTCCATGGATAATTTCACAACTCCTCACATGAAATGCCTATTCTGCTCGAATCTGGAAAATTGCACT
The DNA here is from genome assembly GCA_030633795.1 of Candidatus Aminicenantota bacterium. GTDB lineage: Bacteria > Acidobacteriota > Aminicenantia > Aminicenantales > Aminicenantaceae. The sequence continues at coordinate 164 of DAOWCB010000338.1, forward strand.
GTTTGCCCTATTTCGGCGACTTTTGCCGGGGCCCTTATCGGTGAAATTCCCCCCTTTGTGTGCGCAATTCAAAAAATCAGAATCGAAGAACAAAAAAAATTCTGGGAAGAAATCAAATAGGATTCACACCTCGAAATTTTTCCATCCCTTTTCTCGCCACCTCAGCCAGACGCTTATACTTTCCGGCGATGGCCATTATTTCCCCTAACGATGTGCGAAAAAAATATCAAGGAATAAGGAGAGCTGTCAAATATATCGATATTTATGGAAAGGAGCCTACATACGTGAGAATAACAAACGAACTATAGCGTCTTTATTCGATAGAGATGGCTATTGAACCTTTTTTTCTTTTATAACGGCCTGTGGTAAAATGAACATTGTCATGAGTGTGAAAAAGAGTGGCTACGTAGTGGTTACTTTCAAATTTCGAAAAGAGGGGAACAAATGGACCGCATTTTGTGAGGAACTGGGGACATCTACATTTGGGCGTTCCATTCCTGAAGCCCATAAGAAACTGAAAGAAGCCGTTATGCTCCATTTAAAAACTTTGGAAGAAGTCGGAGAAAGTGAACGGTTTTTTAAGGAACACAATATTTCTTTTCATTCTCATAAGCCAAAAAAAAGCGAGATCACAATATCCGGGCCTTGGGATACAGATACATATGTAAGAGCTCATATTTATCCTATCCATAAGGAACTCCGGAGCAGTTGAAATACCAAAAAATACCAACTTTATCTGGCCTTGGATTAATCAAGCTTTTAAAAAAAGATGGTTGGATTGAGCACAGACAGGCTATGCATGGAGTTGCGCTGATTAAACGAGCAAAAGATCGAACTCGAGTCACGATTGTACCTAAATCCAGAGCTGCTTTGCCTGTTGGGACTTTGATGGCAATTCTGGGAGAAAAACAGACAGGCCTTGGGAAAGCTGGCCTGTTGGAATTACTGAATAAATATAGATAATTGGAATTCTTCGTTGTTGTTTTGGTAGAGTTCTAATCTATCCTGGGGGATTGATTTTGTGAATACGCAGTCGCTGCCCCATTCGATGTAGATCGGGGATGGGCGCATGCGTTGAGGATCGATGCCGAGATCCTGGATGATCAGGTTTGTGATGTGCATGATCTTTGTGCGGCGGCTGGTCCATAGGTTGAAATCAAGTTTGCGTGCAGTCAGGATCTGATCGATGATGCCTTCATCCAGAGTCGATATAACGCCTGATATCGTGGAGAATTTGTGTTTTTCGCCGACGACCGAATCGTCCAGGGATAGTATGGAATAACCTTCGTAGTAGCATGTGTGGTTGATGATTTTTGTCTGTCCCGGCAATATCAGGCTGTCCATGTCTTTTAGGTCTTCGAGTGAGGGATAAAACTGTGGTTTGGGGAATGGAGTGCCTAACCTAGCCGAGAGAGCGTCAAAAGTCTCGGCATATCTTCCTGACGGATTCCACACTGTCCAGGTCTGGATGTCACTTTTTGTAACTCCCTGGAGCTGGGCATCGATCTCCTCGGGTGTGTACCAGAATCCCTGGATCCAGGGTCGGATTTCCTTGTCTGTTCGTTTTTTCATCTCTTGGAGGCTCGATTTCATGATGCGGAGGGGATATTGGCCTGGATTTTTAAGGTTGAGAAAATTTTCCGGAAAGTGCGACGGATAAAACATCGGGCAGATCACATCCACATGCGGGGCGACCTGCTCCAGCACCTGGCCTACGCCGAAATCTTTGGTTTTCCAGGCCGTCATACCGAAGAGGTCGGCGGAAAGAGTGACTCCGGTCGGTTTCAGTTTGGAATTGGCATAGGCGAGAAATTTTCCAATACATTCTTCCTTGGAGATTCCTTCGATGACGATAGGGTATTCGATTGTGGACATGTCGCCATCCGAGGGAAAACGGATGTAATCGAATTGGATCTCGTCGATCCCGATCTCTACGAGTTCCAGGCAGAGCGCGATCGTGTAATCCCAAACCCGGATGTCATACGGATTAGCCCAGTGGAGGCCTTTGTGGTCTGCCCATAATTCCCATGTTTCGGAGTCCTTTACTCCCATTTCGGGAAAATGTGTTACTAGCAAACTGTCCTGGAACACGTCCAGTTTGGCCGCGGTCCAGATGCCCTTTTGTTTGAGGATGGAAATGGCGGATTTGAGAGAGGCATTAGGGGCGGACGCTTCCATGTTTTTGGCTATGCTGTTTTCCGATTTCCAGAACAACCGGCCAAGGGGATCTTTGGCGTGCAGAACGGCAAGATTCAATCCTGAGACTTCCATATAGTGAACGATTCCCTGGAAACTCCGGCCATACAGACATCCTGATGGAAAATAAACGCCGGTCAGTTTTTCCGGCTTTGTGGATGAGTGGGCAGTGAAAGGGAAGGATAAAAACAGAAGCATTATCAGGGTACTTTGGACGAAACAATTGCGAATTCTGGCCATAGCTCTTCCTTCTTGCTCTGAGAATAGTTTTGTCGTTTGTAAGACGCATCTGTTGTATTTTTGAAAAAAATAAATATAATAAAAACAAAAAAAAGAGGTTTTGAGATTA
>DAOWCB010000123.1 GCA_030633795.1 Candidatus Aminicenantota bacterium
AGGCACATACTATAAAACGTACAGCGAGGGGATAGACAATGACGGGGATGAGAAGATCAACGAAGACAGTTTCCGGATGAGATTCCTTTCCAACAGAAACTATCCCGGCAACTGGAGACCGGCAACTGTGCAGGGTGGGGCAGGACGGTTTCCGATGGAGGAGCGTACGACAAGGGCAGAAGTGGACTTTGCTGTCACCCATCCCAATATCGCCATCTATGTGCAGCATCACTGCTGCGGAAGGGTGATTTTGCGTCCGCCCACCACTGGACTGGATAAGGATTTTAAGAATCAGAGAGATTTGCAATTGTACAAGGTCATCAGTGCACGATGCCTTGAGCATTCCGGATGGGAGTTGGCTACTTCAGTGTATGACTGGAACTGGCCACGCGGCACACCCAACAGGAAATCGACGCAGATTTACCGGGATAAAGAAGGCAAAATAAAAAATGCCCCGAGAGGGATGTATCCGGAGGAAGATGAGGCGCAATCATTTTATGATTTTGCAGGATCCTTAGATGGGTGTGAATGTGAGAGCGGTTATTTTGCTTGGGGAAGTTCGCTGGAGACCATGTACGATCTCTTCGGCATTTTTTCGATGGGGGATGAACACTGGGCCAGCCCGGATTACGACAAAGACGGTGAGGTTACAGAAAAAGAAAGGCTAAAATGGAATGATGAAGAACTGGATGGAAAATTGTTCATCGATTGGCATAAATTCGATCATCCAACGTTAGGGGAGGTTGAAATCGGGGGGTGGAAGCGGAGAAAAACCAGCCCTCCTGAAGGCGAGTTGATTCAGAAAGAGTGTGAAATGGGAAATGCTTATGTGATTTATCTTGCGGGTCAGGCTGCGAAGATAAAGATCGCTGAACCGGAAATTATTGATAAGGAAGAGGGCATCTATCAGGTAGACATCAAGGTAGGAAACAAGGGTTTCCTGCCTACCGCTACCCAACAGGCTGTTGAAGTGAATATGGCAGAGCCGGTACTTTTAGAAGTCGAGCCAAACGAAAATGTCGAGATTCTCCTTGGAGAGAAAAAGGTCAAGCTGGGACAGATCGATGGACATTCCGAAAGCGAGAAGACGACCTATCTCGTCCGTGTGAAGGATCCTTCTCAGCAAGCTGTTTTAAAGGTGCATGCAAAATCACAAAAGGCAGGCAAAGACTCAAAGGAAATTGTTATCAAATAGATAAGAAAAATAGAACCGATAAAGGTTTTTTGAAGAAGGCGTGAACGGGGATAATTAGGTTCTAGAGGCCGGGTGTAAAAGACATTTTCCTCACATACTCATTAATTTTCCTTATATCATCCTCGAGAGAAACAACTCGCTTTCTTAAAAGATCGATGTCTTCCTTTAAATCCACAACTTCTTGCTCTAGATTTTTAGGTTTTTCCTCTTCATCAGACATTTCTCTCTTCCTCCCTTATTTTTTGTGAATAATCCAAGTCTACTTAATTTTGTCAGGCGATTTATGGATTGTCAACTTTTGTTAGCAGGAAAGCCCAGATTATATTTGAACTTTCTCCAAAAGTTGACACCTCCGGGGATTTTCGATTTTTTCCCTTGAGAAAAAACCAAGACTTGAGATGGCACAACAACTGCAATCTTTTTTGTTTGCGAGAAAAGAATGAAAAAGAAAAGTAAGCGAGGATTCACACTTTTGGAACTTCTAATTTCGTTTGCGATCGTTACGATTCTTCTTTTGGGAGCCGCTCAACTCACTCTCCATTCCTTGTATGTCAAAAGGACAAGCGATTGCAGTCTTGAATCTGCTGAGTTGGCATCTGACAAACTGGAGTATTTGAAATCCCTCCCTTTTGAAAGTCAAGAACTTGAAGAAAGTTCCAATGTGGAGAGGATCAGAAGCCAAAAAAGAAACGATATATTCCATCGAGAATGGACGGTGTTCGATGTCACTTCGAAAATGAAAAAAATCGAGATGGCTTGCTATTCGGAGAGTTGTGTCCATAGGATAGCTCGGATCGTTCTTTTTTATTCCAAGGAGTTGGGATTCTAAGATGAAAACGGTTCAAAGAGGTTTTTCTTTGTTGGAAGGATTGATCAGTCTGTTTTTGTTCCTTTTGATTGTGCTTTTCAGTCTCGATTGTTTCCTATGTTTAAAAAAACATTTTGTAGAACTTAAAGAATCGGAAACATCCAATACGGCAGTTTATGCGGCTTTGGATAGGATACGGAGAGATTTGTTTGATGCAGGGTTGGGCCTTGCAGACGCCATGGCGCTACAGGTTCTTGAGGGGATCCGCGATGAACAAGGGGCGTTGATTGTTTTGTGTAAGAATGAGGATTTAGCTATTGGAGATTCCTTGTATTCTGGACAGCAGAGGATACTGTGCTTAGATGCCAAAAAGATCAAAAAGGGACAACTTGTAGGCATTATAAATCCTTATGGGGGTGAAGTGCATTCCGTGGTCTCGGTAGACCAAAATAGCTTTGTGGTCGATTTCCCGCTCGTGTCCGACTATTTGCTCGAGAACACCAGTGTCGTTTTGCTGAGAAGGATTTCAATATTTTTAGATGATGCCAAAGGCGTGATTCGGAGAAAGGTCAATGCCAGTCCGGCTCAGCCTCTTCTGGAGGATGTGGCCTCGTTCGAATTTGAATATATCAGAAATGCCAACTTGGTTAGGTTGGACCTCGCCCTGAGGGTAGATGAGGAGAAGAAATATGAAACCACTGTGTTTCCGAAAAATACTGCGATGGCCTCGATTTTTTGGGAAAAATGAAAAAGAACGCAAAGGAGCTTTTACGCTTATTTCTGTTTTTTTATTCGTCATTTTTACGACGCTCGGACTCGGCATGCTGTATCTCACCCAGGTCTATGTCAAAATATCGGCATACAGAAAAAATACCATGTTGCTGGAATATGCTTCGGAAAATGGCATCAAACAGGGCTACGATCATCTCCATGATCTGCTGTTGCTTGCCGCAGCGCCCATTCTGCTTACAGATGACGAGGTGTCGCAATTTTTGGATGATTCCCACGCACAGGGAAATGTAACTGTTCAAAGAGTACTCGGGAGTGGCCTGCCTATTGTCCAAGCGGATAGTTGGGAAAGACTCGCTTGGGAGAGTCTCACGGATTTTCAGTTGATCAATCTCCGCGAGGAAAAGGAATATTTTTATGTTGACTACTTGGGAAGGATCGCCTCCACCGGAAAACTGCAAGGTTTCAAACCCGCAAAAGCATCCTCTCTTGATTCTAGATTGGAACTTATTGCAGGGCATATTCCTTTGCCTGCCATAGCCTTTCTGTTGGATAAATCGATGACTTCAGAGCAAAAAAGGACTTTTTTGCAGGAAAACGATATCCATATGATCCCATCCGAGCAGGTCGATCTTCCCCCTCCAGTAGCTTTTTCTGATGGAGGACTTCTTCCTCAGCAAGCTGTGCAACAATTGGCCAAAGCGTTAAAAATAAAGATTTTTCATCCACAGGACCTTTCTGCTTCAAATCTCCGCTTGGCTCTTGGGCTTGAAGTGAATAATGAACCCGTGCCGGATGGAGTTTACCTGATCCAAGATGACCTTGGATTGGGAGGTGTGTTTGTGCAGGGGGATCTTGATGAAATGGTTCTGGCCATCCAAGGCAATTATCAGATCATTTTGTTTCAGCAAGGGCAAAACCTTTGGATACTTAGGTTTAGCCCGGAAGATGGCAAGACTATTTTCGTCAGTCCTGTCGGAATACAAACCTTTGATTTTGTTCCGTTCGGCATAATCATCGTCAACGGAAAGATCCTTTCCTTGGGTGGAGGTTATGAGGATGCAGATGGCAGAATTCTCATGTCCACACAGGAAGAAATTCCTTGTGTAAAGAAAGGTGTAAACTTGACGATAATATCTTCTGATGAGATTACTCTCTCCTCCCATTTAATCTATCAGGGAGTAATATGGAAAGAGGGAGTGCCTTATATCAAAGACTCCGATTCACAGTTGATCATTCATGCTGCAGGACATGATTTTTTGGATGGAGAGGAAAGGGCAGGCGAGATTATCATCGATGAAAATTCACCTGAGGATCTCAAAGTCCATGCTTCGATGACAGCATCCGGCAAAGGTGTTACCGTTCTTGGTGAGGATAAAAAGATTCAAATACTCGGCAGTCTTCAAACGTCGGAACTGACTCTCAATGAGAACGAAATCAGCGTTAAGTTTGATAATAGGTTTTTCCACAAGAATGACGATTTTTTTCAGGATGCCCCCCTAACAAAACAACCGGTCTTGTATCTTTTCTGTTTTAAGATCACAGAATGGAGGGAAAATTTATGAAAGGATTTACGCTCATAGAGATCTTGGTTTTTCTTTCCATCTTTGCCATTTTGTTGGGTTTAGCGTCCAGTTCGTTTCTGAATTCTTCAGATAAACACAGACTTCAAAAGGCCGTTTGGGAAGTTCATTCCAGGTTGAACTACGCCCGCTTCAAAGCCATTTTTGATGGTACAAAATCCCGGATTTTATTTAATCCGGCTGGTTACACAATCGAGAAATATAATCCAGAAACCGGAGATTGGAAAATGGAGATGGGAAATATCCTGGAGGGTGTTAACATCCAAGCCAACAACAGTCCTGTTTTCCATCCTCAGGGAACCGTTTCAAACCTGGCCTCTATAATGGTATCCAATACCTGGGGAAGCTACAAAATAACCCTTGCCATTTCTGGCAGAATAAGGATCGCTAAGCTGGAGTGAAAGAAAAAAATATTTTTTTTTACAAAACCTATTGATTTTATAGAAATAAAACTGTATATTAATATTGTGTCTGTTTTGCTGGCTGGGCAGACTCCCTTCCAATAAATCCCTAACCCCCTTTTTGCTGATTCCCCCAAACAGCCAGCATCTTTATTCCAACTTTTCCAAATGTCTGCGACTAATATATATGGCCCCGCTATGCTGGCTGGGCAGGGCTCCTGTCTCCTTTACCTTTCAAACCCGGCAAAATCCCCCAACAGCCAGCCCTCCCCCCCTTTCTCAATCTTTTTTAAACACGATCTTTCCGTCGATGATCGTGTGAGTAACCTCAGCTTGGAGAATCTCATCTTCGGGAATTGTCAACAGATTTCTGTCAAAAATGGTTATATCTGCCAGTTTGCCTTCCTCCAAAGATCCCCTGATGTCATGCTCGAAGGTGGCATAAGCATTGTTGATCGTGTATGCCTTTAGTGCATCTTCGACTGAAATACGTTGTTCAGGGAACCACCCTTCTTCAGGTGTTCCTTTAAGAGTTTTTCTCGCAACAGCAGCATAAATCAGATATTTGGGATGCATGTGGTAAAACGCAGCGCTTGTTCCTGGCCAGTCAGAACCGAAACTGAGGATGGCACCGTTGTCCAATAAAGATTTAAAGGCATAAGCTCCCTTGCATCGTTCATGGGCGATTCTCTCCTCCATCCAGCGCATGTCATC
>DAOWCB010000003.1 GCA_030633795.1 Candidatus Aminicenantota bacterium
AACAGGAAGTCGAATCTTGGGCACAACACCCACCGGCAGTTCAAGGACGGGCACTTCGGGATTGTAGAAGGGTTTGATCGGACTTTTTAGGTTTTTGTAAACTCCCACTCTATAAGACGGGACAAGGCTGGAGTCGTACTGAATTCCTTCCGCAGAAAGGGCTTTGAGCAAAACGGGAGAGATTACGCATCCCGGTGATCGATAGCCCATAGGTTTTTGGCCAAAATATTTTCGGTAAGCTACCATTCCCTTCTGTAACTCAAGAATTAAGTCTGGTTGATACATAATGTGGTGGTAACCGTGAAGCTCGATTTCTGCCCCCAATCCCCGGAAAAAATCTATGATTTCTTTTTTGTGATCTAAAACTTTTCCGGTGGCAAAAACAGTCAGCTTCAATTCATACCGGTGGACTATATCTGATAGTCTATCGAGAGCCCCGGTATGAGAAAAAGCCTCATATTGATCAGAGTGTGAAAGTCCTGCGTAGTCATGTTCTAGATCCAAAGTGTAGCAGATAATTTTTTGTTTTGTTTTAGGATGCTGCATTATCAGGAGTTTTATAGCACAGGGAAAATTGAAGGTCAATCAGTGCTAAAACTAACAGAGATTGATTACAAATCGGGTAATTTCAGGCAGTGTCGGAGGCACAACCATGATTGGTAATTTGTTCTCCCTCCAAGTTGACTTTCGCGAGCAAGAAAGTCTTCCAAATAAGTTCAATTTTTATCAGAAAGAAGGTAAAATAGAGGAAGAAACGAACATGGGAAAAAAGATAAGAACTGGAATCATAGGCATGGGAAAGATGGGAATACTTCACACTGCACTGATAAACATGATACCTCAAGCAGAACTTGTATCTGTTCACGACACGGACAGGCGGCTTTCTAAGTATGTTCAAAAATCAGGGATGGATGTGGTTTTTTATTCTCAATTGGAAGACATGCTGGAAAAGGAGGATCTGGACGCTGTTTTTGTGTGCACTCCTCCCTTTACACATCTGCCCATAGCCCAAAAATGCGTTAGCCGTAATCTTAGTGTATTTGTCGAAAAACCTTTGGCAGACTCCTTTGCCTCTGCGAAGCAAATGAATTCTCTACTGGAGAAAAATGATGTCATTGCGGCTACGGGATTTAATCTTGCCCATGTTCCTTTGTATAAAAGAGCTAATGAAATGTTGGAGATGGGAGTTCTGGGAAGGGTAGACAAGTTCAATATTTCTGTCTATTTCAGCCAGGTCCTCAGAAAAAAGAGGGGCTGGTTCTATGATAAAAGCAAATCTGGTGGTGGAGTTGTAATTGATATCGCTTCCCATCTGATCTATTTGGTGACATGGTATTTTGGCCTTCCCCAGAAAGTCTATGCGCGGACTTTGAATTTTTATTCCGATGTCGAGGACTGTGGAAGTATCCTGTTCGAGTACAAAGACGGATTGACTGGAGTTCTGGATGCAAATTGGAGTATACCAGGCTATCGATTAGCAACTATCGAGATCGCATTGGAAGGTGAGAATGGATTTATGGAAATCACGAATGATTATATCAAATTGAATCTTCTTCAACCCACAGGCGATATTGGAGAAGGGTGGACAAACATCCATAAGATTGATTTAGGGAGCACCTCTCATTTCGACTTAGGCAGCGAAGGCTTTTGTGAAGAGGATAGGCATTTTATCGAATGCTGCCTAACAAAAGAAAAACCCGATGTGAGCTGGGAGGATGGGCTTAATGTTCAGCGAATAATCGAGGCTGTCTACAGATCCTCTGATAGACGTAACCCGGTTGATCTGGACTTGGTTTGTTAAGGATTTAAAAAGTCGACTTGGCAATAGAAAGGGTATGGTAGGCTTCCGAAAGAGAGCCAACCCCTAGGACAAAGGAACCGATATTCTTATCCGATAGATACGGGAAGGCTTCCTCAGGATTAAGCCTTCCTCCGGCCAAAACTTTCTTTGCGATGATATAATAATCTGTCTTTTCCAACAGTTGTTCACACTCCGTCTGGGACGGTTTCATGATGAATCCTTTTTTGTTGAAGGAAGCCAGAATTGGCATGTTGATTTTCCACTCCATGAGCTTGGGAAGCAGAGTGCCGAAGTTGTGAGTGGCAAGGATGGGCTGGACTTTGTACCTTTCTCTAACTATGTCTTGATAGACATCAAATATTTCCCTGTTACCCGAAGAGAGGGCCAAGTCTGTTACCTGGCCGTGGAGAATGACCCCTGTGACGTTGTAGGGGTGAAAGCTTGCCATCTCGAAATCCATAAGATTTGTCAGAAGAGTGAGTAAATCTTTTGTTATTATCCCCTGGATTTTTCGAAGCGCTCTGAGTCCCATCCGGACCTTGCGATACAGATCTATTTCTTTGGCTCTGCTGAGGATTGCTCCCAAAACTCCCTTCTCGGTCGATTCCCTGGCGTATTCGTAAGCGTTGGGAATAACAGCAAGGATTGAAAGATCTGAGCTGTTTTTAAAATCCTCTAAAGCCGATAGGATATTGGAGTTGTTGGAGCACATGAAGCTCTTTATACCAAGGTTAAAGCTGGCCTCTAAGATGGGAATGATGTTTTCCCTTTTGCTGAAAAATTCGAGATAGTGTCGTGTCTGAACCCTTGAGAGATAGCCAACCCCCTCGAAAGCATTAGATCCAAGAATGATTCTGTCGAATTTTTCCATTATTTTACCTCGTTTAATAATACTTCCCTGTTCGAGTCGATGGAGAGATCAGCGGCTTCTATCATTCTCATGATTTCGAGGCCATCTTCCCAACTAGCGGTTGATTTTTTGTTTCCCGAACAATTCTTCAAGAATGAACTGTTTCCTTCATAATATCCTTCCTCGCACAGATAAAATTTTGACGGCGACGGAAGGTCTGCCCTGTGGATGGTGGTCCAACCCCTATCATATCCTCCCCTTTTTTTGTACAGATATAGTTTCAGGCTGTCCTCAGAGATATCCAGAGTTCCTCCAGTTCCTTCCAAAGAGATTTTCGCAGCAGGCCGGGGATATCCAGGACGATTCCACGACAAGTCAGCAAGCCCCATCAATCCAGAAGAGTGATCAAGGACCAAAGAGACCGCGCTCTCGACAGTGGTGAACCTGCCCGAGGCATTGGCATACAAACTCTTCGCAGGACCGAATAACCAGTAGAGCAGGTAAAGGAAAGAAGAAGTTCTGTTCATGATAATCCTCTCGTAGGAATGAGAGGATTGGGGCAAGGTGTAGTGCAGAGAGGCCCTGTATCTCTTAACCTTGTCGAGGATGCCGTTTTCAAATAAGATTTTAGCCTGCTGAAAAAGCACCTTGAATGGAGAATAATAACCCACGGAAAAAATGTTCTTTCTATCCAGCGCTAAATTCACCATCTGTTTGGATGAGGCAAAGGATTCGGCCAAAGGATTTTCGACAAAGATGTTCATGTCCTTTTTGATTAATTGTGTAACTAGAGGAAGATGAGTACTATCGGGAGAGCAGATAAAAATTGTGTTTAGGTTAACCTTTTCGAGCATTTCATCTTTATCAGAAAAGAAGGAGATATTTGGGTAGAAAATTTTCATGAGGGCGAGGGATTGTTCGTCCGGATCACAAACAGCTTTCCATTCAGCTTCAGGATTTATGTTTACCAATGAGGCATGAAGGATTCCTCTTTTCCCAAATCCTATGATTCCGACCTTTGTTTTAGCTTGAGGTAACATCAACCTTACTTTTTTGGATTGATTTGATGCGTCAGGGCATTCTCTTGGTGATGAATCTCCAGAGATACTCTTTAGGAACGCCCAAAAATCCTTCCCTCCATACTCGATCGCATTTAGAACAAGCATTGATTTCCTCGATGCTTCCTTCTGCGAGTTTTTTTCGGAGATGGCGCATTTTATCTCCGTTCCAGATTTTCTTCAAGGATGAATCTTTTACATTTCCCACGATGAATTCTCCAAAAAAATCCTGGGTACAGGAAAGAACCGCTCCATCCCAGTATATGATTAAGGCATTCCATGGGAAGGGACAGACTGTGTATTTATTCCCGAGTCTCTCTTTTTCTATTTGCCCCGCCCAATTATGCATTTCTTTAAACACAATGCTATTCAAAGGCAGCTTTTTAAATTGGCTATGAAATCTCTTTTTGGCCTCTAAAGATTCTTCTTTGTGTTTTTGGTTGAAATTGATGACTTCGAGAGTTGTGATAGGCTTTTTCGAGTGGGTTTCTTTTTTTATCTCTAAAAAATGGACAATATTTTCCAGAGTTTTGTCGAAATTTCCTCCTTTTCGGATTTTCTCATAAGTTTCCTTATCATAGCCGTCGAATGAAAAGGAAAGGCGGTCAAGTTTGGTGCGGATGATTTTGCGCGATATGTCCTCAGTAAGAAGAGAGCCATTTGTGTGAAGGCGGGTAAAAATCCTGTTTTTTTCAGCATAAATGATCGCCTCGATAAGTTGTGGATGCATAAGCGATTCTCCCCGGTGGGCCAGATTGATTTCGAAGATAAAATCTCTGGACTCATCCACAATCTTTTTGTATAAGTCAAAATCCATGAATCCCTTGTCTTCTTTTTTGAGGTCTTTGTTGGGACACATGATACACTTGTAGTTGCAACAGCTAGTAAGTTCCACCCAGAGGCGAATAGGCAAATATGGGAGGTTAGTTGATTTTTTCCGATAGTAATAGATCAGCTTGATTAACCGGAGCCAGTAGTTGAATGGGCCCATTCTTTTCTTAGGATTGCTTACCGATGAAGGAATAAACCTCGGCAGCAATGATGTCTGTGGGGGCCCGATCTATGTTGAGGTAATAAATCAAGCATTTGTTCATACTAACAGTTCCATGTCTATTTAAATTTAAGGCTTATCATATATTTTTGTTTCAGCTAAGTCAATTTGATAAAAAATGAGTTAAGCATCTTTGTTTCCGTGATACCAAAAGGCTTTATATGCGCTTTTAGGAATGCTTTTGCTCCCGTGAAGATTTTTGTCGTGCTCAATACATCCTCGCCGACAATATGGGGATGCCCCCATATTGCTTCCCTCGAAGAACGGTTCGTAATGACTAATCTTCAATGGTCGCTTCAACCATCCCCAAAAGCCCACCTTATCACGGAAATAGAGATGCTTACCCAAGCGGAGAAAAAGTTGCCAGTTCCTTGTTTTTTCTATAGAATAAACGAGGTCATTCCATCGCACCATTCTTTTTGCCGATGAAAGAAACAAAAGATTTTTATCAATTGGAGAAGGGTATCGCTGCTTTGAAGGCAGAGATAGACAAGATCCAGGAATCCGACAATCCGGACAAAAGGAAGAAGATCGAGGACCTGAGAGCAAAAATCAAGGACGAATGGACCAAGATAGGCACCAATCTCTCCCCTATTCATATTGTACAAATCGCCCGCCATCCGAAAAGACCATACACGTTGGACTATCTGGAATCCCTGACAACCGATTTTACCGAGCTTCATGGGGATCGTCGGGCAGCTGATGATCCTGCTCTCATCGCTGGATTTGGGTTTTACCACGGGCGAACAATAGCGTTCATCGGTCACCAGAAGGGACGGACCACAAGACAGAGACTGGCACGAAACTTCGGACAACCCAACCCGGAGGGATATCGAAAAGCCTTGAGGGTGATGAAGCTGGCAGAGAAGTTCGGCTTTCCTGTTATCACCCTTATCGATACTCCCGGAGCTTACCCTGGAATTCAGGCAGAGGAAAAAGGACAGGCCGAGGCTATCGCCTATAACCTCAAAGAAATCGCAAAACTCCGTGTGCCGGTGATCAATGTTGTGATCGGAGAGGGGGGAAGCGGAGGTGCCCTGGCTGTCGGCGTAGGGGATGCGATTTTGATGCTTGAGTACTCCTTCTACTCGGTGATTTCACCGGAGGGTTGTGCGGCCATTCTCTGGAAGGATCAAAGTGCGGTGGACTTGGCCGCCGAGAATTTAAGGTTTTTGTCCAAAGATTTGATAGAATTTGGTGTTGTCGATACGGTAATTCCCGAACCACCGGGAGGTGCCCATGTTGATTATGCGCAAACGTTCAAAAATGTGAATAAACACTTGCACGCCACACTCAAGAGGCTGGAGAAGAAAACTCCGGAAGAAATAATACAAGAGCGTTACCAGAAATTCCGGAAGATCGGAGTTTTCACCGAAAAATGAGCCCACAAAAAAAACAAATAGCCGCGATCAAGGGGACAAAGGATATCCTTCCGCAGGAAGCCAGAAAGTGGCAAAGAGTGGAAGCCGAAGCCAAAGGGATATTCGAACTGTACGGATACCGGGAAATCAGGACACCAGTTTTCGAGGCCACCGAACTCTTCGAGAAAGGGACAGGCCAGACCTCTGATGTTGTGACCAAGGAAATGTATACGTTTGTGGACAAAGGAGGCCGTTCCCTGACACTTCGTCCTGAGTACACCCCTTCCATCGTGCGATCGATTATCGAGAACAGGCTTAACCTGAAACCTCAGCCGTTGCGTTTCTACTTTATCGGCCCGATGTTCCGGTATGACAAACCTCAAAAAGGCCGTTTCCGCCAGTTCCATCAGATCGACATAGAAGTTTTTGGAGAGAAAGATCCGGCCATCGATGCCGAAATCGTGGAAATGGCGGATTTTCTTTGCAGCAGCCTCGGTGTGATGGATAGAGAGATTCTTGTGAACTCAGTGGGCTGTCGTGAATGCCGCCCCGCTTATCATCAGGATTTAAAAGCCTCTGCCGAAAGCTACAGAGCCAAGTTATGTGCCGATTGTCAAAGAAAGATTGATATCAATCCCCTGAGGATTTTTGATTGCAAGAACGAAACCTGCCGGAAGATTGCACGCGAGTTCCCGATAATCACGGATTATCTCTGTCCAGAATGCGAAAAACATTTCCACAAATTTAGCTGCTATCTGGATTCGTACGGCATAAAACACCGTGTAGAGCCCCTTTTAGTAAGAGGTTTGGATTATTACACCAAAACCACGTTCGAGATCATATCGTCGAAACTGGGAGCACAGGACTCCATCCTGGGGGGTGGAAGATACGATGACATGATGAAGGATTTTGGAGGGCCGGATATCTGCGGGATTGGATTTGCTGTGGGATTGGAACGTCTTCTTTCGCTGGTTCCCTTTGGGAAGAAACCGGAGGTTTTTGTTTATGTTGTGACTATTGGAGAGAAGGCCAAAAAGACCGGGATGGAGCTGGCGCGTGCTATTCGGAGAACTGGCGTGGAGTGTCTGATAGAATATAAAGACCGCAGTCTCCGCAATCAGATTAGCCGGGCGGATAAGCTGCGAGCAACCTGGGTGTTGATAATCGGCGAAGATGAAATAAAGAAAAAGAAATTCCAGCTGAAAAAAATGGAGTCGGGGGAACAAATATCATGCACCCAGAAGGAAATGCTCAAAATATTTTCGGAGACGGTATGATGGGATTTGATTATCTGTCTGATTGGAAAAGGACAAGCTATTGTGGAGACCTCCGTATCGATGATGTCGGTCAAGAAGTCACGCTTTTCGGATGGATCCATAAACACAGAGACATGGGAAATCTTGTGTTTATCGACCTGAGAGACAGGCAGGGAGTGATCCAGGTTGTAGTGGGATCCGAGAATCAGGCGCTCCTTGAAAAAACCAAAATGCTCCGGATGGAATATGTTTTGGGCATTAAAGGAATAGTCGCTGCACGCGAGGACAATCTGCGTAATCCCAAATTGTCGACCGGAGATGTCGAAGTCCAGGCCAAAGAGTTGAAAATCTTGAACGTATCCGCGGTTCCTCCGTTTGTTGTGTCGGACCCCCCGCAAGCGACCGAAGAATTGCGGTTTAAACATAGGTATATGGATTTAAGACGTCCCTCCATGCAGAGGAATTTCAAGCTCCGCCATCAGGCTGCTCTTACTATCCGTAATTTTATGAGTCAAAATGGATTTTATGAGATCGAGACTCCGTTTTTGACGAAATCGACTCCCGAAGGGGCTAGGGATTACCTGGTGGCCAGTCGCATGTACAAGGGAAGATTTTTTGCCCTTCCCCAGTCTCCCCAAATCTTCAAGCAGTTGTTGATGATCTCCGGGTTTGATCGGTACTTCCAGATCGTGCGCTGTTTCCGGGATGAGGATTTGCGTGCCGATCGACAGCCCGAATTTACACAGATCGACGTCGAGATGAGCTTTGTTTCCCAACAGGATGTGTTTGACTTGGTGGAAGCCATGCTGGCGTTGACTTTTGCACTGATTGATGTGAAGGTCAAACGCCCTTTTCCCCGGTTCACTTACCAGGAAAGCATGGCCAAATACGGGACAGACAAACCGGATCTGCGCTTTGGGATGGCGATTGAAGACCTGACTGAAATCGGTTCATCCTTGGACTCCCAGGTAATCCAAGGGGCGCTTGCCTCCGGTGGAGCTCTGAAAGCCCTTCTGGTGCCTCAGGAGGCCGGCTTGTCCCGCAGTCAGCTGGACAAACTCGGCCAAAAAGCCAGAGACCTAGGTGGAAAAGGAATCATCTGGATAAAAAAACAACAGGAATTCAAATCCAGCTTAAAACTTGAAGAAGGTGACTTCAAAACCATCTGGGAAAAACTAGGAGGCTCTGAACAGGATCTGGTCTTGCTGGTGGCCGGCGAAACAGACACGGCTCTTAAGATTTTGGGCGAACTGCGCCTGGACCTGGTTCCCGAAGAGGCCAAAAAATCAGGGATTTACAAGTTTGCCTGGGTTACGGATTTTCCTCTCTTCGAGTGGGACGAGGATGAAAAACGGTTGTTTTCTATGCACCATCCGTTCACATCTCCGCAGGATGAAGATTTGAAACTCCTGGAAGAACGGCCCCTTCAGGTCAAAGCAAGAGCTTATGATGTGGTGCTCAACGGAGTCGAAATCGGTGGCGGTTCGATCCGAATCCATGATCTCGGGGTGCAAGAACGGATTTTCCGGATTCTTGGGTTGCAGGAGGAAGAGATCAAGTCAAAATTCGGATTTTTCTTGGAGGCCCTGCGTTTCGGTGCTCCTCCTCATGGAGGAATTGCTCTCGGGTTTGATCGCATCGTGATGCTGTTGGCCGACGAAGGATCTATCAGGGATGTCATCCCGTTCCCTAAAACCACCAGCTCGTTGTGTTTGCTGACTGGTTCACCCTCGGATGTTTCGGAAAAACAACTCCAGGAGCTTGGTCTTAAGAGAAAAAAGGAAGACTGAGCGCGGTAAAACCCGATCTCCATACACCACCCCTGATTAAAAAAAAGGTGCCTTTCTATCTTTATGGATAGCCTAAAAATTCGTCGAGAGGAATTCAGAGATACTCCTTTTTCCCCTTTTTGTTCAGCTGTTCCACGATCTGTTTGACTTTTTGGTCACAATCCTTCCGGCATACCAGAAGAGCGTCTTCTGTGTCGACGATGATCAAGTCTTCCACGCCCAAAAGGGCGGTGATTTTGCCGGGATTATGCACCAGGCAATTTATCGAATCCAAAAGAATGCCATCGCCACGAAGGGCATTCCCTCGATCGTCCTTGGCCCATATGTCAGAAAGAGAAGACCAAACTCCGACATCAGACCAGCCGAAATCTCCCTGGCACATCCAGACAGGCTGGGCTTTTTCCATCAGGGCGTAATCGATCGAAATAGAAGGGATGTCGTCGAACACCGAGATCAAGAGAGATTCTTGTTTTGCCTCTAGGGCTTTGATCATTTTTCCCCAGAACGGAAACAATTCAGGGGCGTATTGTTCCAGTTTAATCGGGAAGGTTTTGGCTTGCCATAGGAACATCCCGGAGTTCCAGAAGTAGTTTCCGGCGTCCAGGAATTCCTTAGCTTGCTCAATGCCGGGTTTTTCCTTGAATTTTTCGACGGAAAAGAAGGTTTCTCCAAAAAGTTCGGTTGAATCTTGCGGTGAGAATTGGATATATCCGTATCCTGCGGAAGGAGAGGAAGGAGGAATCCCGAAAGTGACTATAGGGGTGCCTTCAAGGGCTGAAATTCCTTGGCCTGCAGCCTCTAACTTCTTTAAAAATCGCGCGGCATCCTTTATCAAGTGATCGGCGGGCAGAGCGATCACGACTGCTTCAGGATTTTGGAGATAGATAACCGCTGTGGCCAGCATCAATGATGGGGCGGTGTTTTTACCCTTTGGTTCGACAAGAAGATTCTCTTCTGGAATTTGGGGCAAAAGTTTTTTGATCGTTTTTGTCTGAGAACGGTTGGCTATGGTATAAATTTGCGATGGGGGAATGAGGGGCAATAGGCGAAAAGCGGTTTCCTCGATCATGGTTTTGTCACTGATGATCGAAAGGAATTGCTTGGATTTTTGTTTTCGACTCAAGGGCCAGAAACGGGTCCCAACCCCACCTGCCATGATCACGGCCCGAATATCCATTTATTCCTCTCCATTTTGAATTATATAACAAAAGAAAAGGCGATAGCTGCGATGCCGGCCAAAAAACAGTAATAGGAAAAAGCAAAAAATTTCCCCCTGTTGATGACAGACATTAGAACAGCCAGAGCGATATAACCGACTATGGCTGATACCACAACCCCAGTGATAATGATCGGCCAGGGCTGAGATCCGGTATCGATCTTTCCGAACTGAAAAACAGCGGCTCCGCAAATGGCCGGGATCGAGAGAAGGAAGGAAAATTGTGCGGCATCCTTCCTCTTCCAACCCAGGAACATGGCTCCCCCGATTGTCAAACCCGAGCGGGAGAATCCCGGAACAATGGCCGCTCCCTGAAGAATGCCTATGATGAAAGGATGCAGCAGAAGATTTTTTTGTTTTATCCTTGCCCATTTTGTCAAAAAGAGATAACAACCGGTGAAAATAAGGGCCAGACCGACCGTTCGAAGAGAGGCAAACAGGGATTCGAAAAAATCACTGAAAAAATATCCGAGAAGAGCGGTGGGAATGGAAGCAACGGCAAGGGCGAAAATCCGCTTGACTCTCGGATCGCTGTGATGCCTTTGAGGATTCCTCACAAACAGCCAGAGTCCTTTGAACAACTGAAGAAGTTCGCGTCGAAGAAATACAAAAAGAGAAATGAGAGTGCCCACATGAAGCATCACATCCACAAATATCTGCGGTTCTTTCAGTCCGAAAAGGTTTTGGAAGAGCACAAGATGCCCCGAGCTGCTGACGGGAAAAAATTCTGTCAGACCTTGGATAATCCCTAAAAAAATAATCGTGATAAGACTCAAGTATTTTCCAGCCTTTGTATGGCACGTTCTACTGTTTTTTCTATTTCTTTCCGGATAGCCTGCAGGTCCTGTTCTGTATCTGCCTCGAATCGCAGAACAAGGACTTCTTGCGTGTTGGAGGCCCGAACAAGTCCCCATCCGTTCGGGAATTGGGCCCTGACTCCGTCGATATCCACGATAGGGTATTTTTCTGCAAGATCTTTTTTCACAGTCTCGACGATTTTAAACTTGACGGCATCCGATGCGTAAACTCTGATTTCGGGTGTGTAAAAGGTTTTGGGAAGATCGGCAAGCATTGCGGAGAGTTTTTGTTCTGAGCGGGAAAGAATTTCCAAGAGTCTGGCCGAGGCATAGATGGCGTCATCAAACCCAAAAAACCTGTCGGCAAAAAAAATGTGCCCACTCATCTCTCCTGCAATCAGGGCTTTTTCTTGTTTGATCTTTTTCTTGATGAAGGAATGTCCAGTTTTCCACATGATGGCCCGGCCACCCAGCCTCTCGATTTCTTCGTACAGGAGTTTGGAAGCCTTGACTTCACTGATGACCGTAGCTCCAGGATGGGAAGGAAGGATATCCCGAGAGAACAGGATCATGAGCTGATCACCCCAGATAATATTCCCCTTATCGTCGATTACTCCGATGCGATCCGCATCTCCATCATAGGCGATTCCTGCGGCTGCTCCGGATTCCTTGACCTCTGTGATCAACGTTTCTAGAGCTTCAGGGAGGGTAGGATCAGGGTGATGATTCGGGAAATGGCCATCCATTTCACAGAACAGGTCTATAATGTTACATCCCAATCTCTTGAGGATAGGAACCGCCACGACACCTCCGGTCCCGTTTCCGGCATCCACGACGACTTTTAGTCGTTTGTCCAGATTTATGTTTTCCACCACATAATCGGAATATTCCGGTACGATGTCATACTTTTTTTTCGAACCAACCTCATCCTGGATGAACGCCTTGGATGCAATGATTTGATAAATGTCTTGGATGTCCGGGCCATACAGAGTATCCTCTCCGGACATAATCTTGAATCCGTTGTATTCCGGGGGATTATGTGAGCCGGTGATCATGACTCCAGCGTCTACGTCTATTTTTTTGAAAAAAATGGCGAAATAAAGAAGGGGCGTGGGGATGGTTCCCAAATCTGTGACATCACATCCGGTGGAAAGAAGTCCTTGGCTCAGAGATTCGGAAAAGGCTGGGGAACTCAACCGGCAGTCCATCCCGACGACCACATGGGATCGGTTATGCCGGCGGAAATAGGTGCCGATGGCCTTTCCCAGGATTTCGACAGTTTCTTGGTTAAGATCTTTGTCGACGATTCCCCTAATATCATACTGCCGAAAAATTTCTGGCTTTAGTCTCATGTTCTTTTCCTTCCCCATTATTCCCGTGACCTTTTCCCTCAACCCAAATCTTTTTTGGGAGTTAGATTTTTCGCATTCTCCTGAATCGTTTCCCATTTCTTCTGGGTGGAGAGGATAAATTCGATAAACTCACGGACAGCGCCCTTCCCCCCAGGATTTTGGCAGATGAAGTGGCTGTGTTTTTTGATTTCGGAGTGGGCATCGGCCACGGCTGCCGAAAATCCGACGGATTTGATGACCTCGAGATCTCCCAGGTCGTCTCCGATATAGGCCACTTCTTGGACAGTCAATCCGTTCCGTTCCAGAATTTCGTCCAAAACCGGTTTTTTATCCATAATTCCCTGATGGAGTTCAGAGATTTTCAGTTTTTCAGAACGGATTTCCAGCGATTTGGATGTTTTTCCTGTGATGATTCCTGTTTTCAAGCCTGCCAGATGGGCAAGAAGGATTCCCAAGCCGTCTCGGACGTTATATGTTTTGAGTTCTTCGCCGTCGGGAAAAACCAACAGGGTGCCATCGGTGAGCGTGCCGTCCACGTCCATCAAAATCCACGTGATGTTTTGCGCCCGATCTCGATTTGTCATCAGAACATCTCCGTTCGCCAGAGGTCATGGAGATGTATGATCCCCTTGATTTCCCCCTTTTTGCTTTTAATGATCAACGAAGTAATTTTGTTCTCCTCCATAATGTGGAGGGCTTTTGTGGCCAGATCGTTCTTTTCGATAGAAAAAGGGGCGTCGGACATGCAATCCTTGGCTTTTTTACGAAGAAAAGTGCTGCCATATTTTTGGAGAGCCCTCCTCATATCGCCATCCGTGATGATACCCGTGAGGTTTTTGTCCTTATCGATCACACATGTCATCCCCAGTTTTTTATCCGACACTTCGGCAAGAACATCTTTCATGGGTGCGTTTTGAAAAACCGTAGGGATTCTTCTGCCTTTGTGCATCAAGTCTCCTATCTTGAGCAATTTTTTTCCCGCCTCCCCTTTGGGATGAAAAAAAACAAAATCCTTGATCCCGAAGGCCTTTTTTTTCATAAGGGCTATGGCCATGGCATCCCCCATTGCGAGGGCTGCTGTGGAGCTTGCTGTTGGGACCACCCCAGCCGGTCCGGCCTCCTTTTCCACTTTTGTCTCAAGAACGATATCGCTTTGTTGCGCCAGTTTAGATTTTTTGTCTCCGGTGATTCCTATCAGCTTGATCCCAATCCTTTTCACGAATTCGAGAAGATGGCTGATCTCCCGCGTTTCTCCGCTATGGGAGATGACCACGAGGATATCATCCTTGACGATCATCCCCAGGTCTCCATGACCCGCTTCGGCTGGGTGGATATAAAGGGCGGGGGTTCCGCAGCTTGCCAGAGTGGAAGCGATTTTTCGTCCCACCAAGCCAGATTTTCCCATCCCTGTTATGATGACACGGGATTTTGTTTGTGAAAGGGCCTCGACGGCATTGGCGAAGTTTTCATCGAGCCTAGGGACAAGAGCCTGTACCGCTTTTGCTTCCAACTCGAGGACTTGTTTTCCGATGTTGATGATTTCTTTTTTTGTCATTGCCATTTTCCTGATGTCTTAAACTGAGTTGTCTGTGTTATGTACCGCTCTTTTCACACGTATGAGAGTGCGCAGTAAATCTTCTAACTCATTTATAAACAATGAGTTAGGGCCATCCGAGAGAGCTTTGGGAGGGTTGTCATGGATTTCCAGAAAAACCCCGTCTGCGCCAGCGGCGATTCCGGCGGACGCAACGTGAGGAATAAATACTGCGTCTCCGCCTGAATAAGCGCCTTCTCCCCCGGGTTTTTGCACACAGTGGGAGGCATCGATGACCACGGGAAATCCCAAATTTTTCATGATAGGTATGGATCGGACATCAAAGACAAGGTTGTTGTAGCCGAAAGATGTGCCCCTTTCTGTCAGGAGGATATTGGTATTTCCTTGGCTTAAGACTTTTTCCACGGTGTTTTTCATGTCGTGTGGGGCAAGAAACTGTCCTTTTTTGATGTTGACCGGTTTACCGGTGCGGGCCACCTCGACGAGAAGGTCTGTTTGGCGGCAGAGGAAGGCAGGAATCTGGAGAATATCCAGTATCTGGGCGGCCTTTTCGACTTGGGAGATTTCATGAACATCCGAAAGGACTGGGACATTTAACGTATTTCTAATGTTATCAAGAACTTGCAGGCCTTCCGGATATCCGGGTCCTCTGTAGGAAGCGAGTGATGAGCGGTTGGCCTTGTCGTAGGAGGCTTTGAAAATATACGAGATGCCCAGATTATCGCACACAGTCTTAATTCGTGTTGCCAGAAAAACCGCGTGATCTTCGCTCTCGAGAACACATGGTCCTCCGATTAAAAAAAGAGGTTGGGATCCCCCGATTTTAACTTTTTCGCTTATGTTTATTTCTTTTGGTTTTGTATTCATAGCTTGCTCCGATGAAAGCTTTAAAAAGGGGATGGGGCTTTATCGGTTTGGATTTGAATTCGGGATGGAACTGGCAGCCTAAAAACCATGGGTGATCCTTGAGTTCCACGATTTCCACCAATCCGTGTTTGGGATTTTTTCCGGAAATAACAAGGCCGGCATTGCGCAGCGGATCCTCGAATTCGGGATTGAACTCGAATCGGTGTCTGTGGCGTTCCCATATGTTGGATTTGCCATAGGCCTTTTCGGCAACCGATCCTTTTTCCAGCCGACAGAGGTAACTTCCTAATCTCATTGTGCCGCCGAGGTCCTGAACGCCCTTCAGTTCCCTCCACTTGAAGAAAATTTTATGGGGTGTTTTGGTGTTGAATTCTGTGCTGTTGGCGTGATCTAAAGAGGCGATATCCCGGGCATATTCGATGGTTGCGCACTGCATGCCCAGACAAATTCCGAAAAACGGCACTTTTTTTGTTCTTGCATAGTTGACGGCATTGATTTTTCCCTCGATGCCCCGGACACCGAATCCTCCTGGAACCAGTATCCCATCGAAGGATTTCAGCACGACCTCGGGTTGTTTTGCTTCAAATTTTTCGGCCTCTATCCAGGAGATGTTGACTTTCAATTGATGGGCGGTCCCAGCATGGTGGAGCGCCTGATTCAAACTCATGTAGGAATCCCGAAGACCCGCGTATTTGCCGATCAAAGCGATGTTCACCTCGTCTTTCGGGTCTTTCATCCTGTCCAGCATCTTTTTCCATTTTGTCATCCTGCGCCTTCTCAACGGAAGCTGCAATTCCTTGAGAACGATGCTATCCAATCCTTGCCGAGCAAAGATTAGAGGGATTTCATAAACATTGTCGACATCTTTGGCAGTGATAACCGCTTCTAGGGGGACGTTTGTAAACAAAGATATTTTGGCTTTGATATTATTGTCGAGAAACCGGTCTGTCCGGCATAGAATGATGTCTGGCTGGATTCCGATGGACCGCAGTTCCTTTACGCTGTGCTGGGTAGGTTTTGTTTTGAGTTCCCCAGAAGCTCTCATGTAAGGGACGAGCGTCAGGTGGACATACAGGGTGTTTTCTTTGCCCATGGAAAGCCTCATCTGACGGATGGCCTCCAAAAAAGGAAGGCTTTCTATGTCTCCGACTGTCCCCCCTATTTCTGCGATGACAATATCATTGTTGTTAGCCGCCGTATGGAAGGCTTTTTTAATTTCGTCCGTCAAATGTGGAATTACCTGTACAGTTTTCCCAAGATATTCCCCCTTCCGTTCCTTCCGGAGGATGGTTTCGTAGATCTTCCCTGCAGTCCAGTTGTGAGATTTGGTCGTTTTTGTCGAAGTGAAACGTTCATAGTGCCCCAAATCCAAGTCTGTTTCTGCTCCGTCATCCGTGACATAAACCTCCCCATGTTGGAAAGGGCTCATGGTGCCGGGATCCACATTGAGGTAGGGATCAAACTTCTGGAGGGTGATTTTGTAGCCATGGCTTTCGAGGAGCATGCCGAGAGAGGCTGCGGCGATTCCCTTCCCGAGGGCAGAAAGGACTCCCCCGGTAACAAATATGAATTTAGCCATTTGTACCTTTTCGAATAAATTTTTCCACAACCATTATATCTTGAGGATTGTCTACACTCAAGGCCGGAAAAGGAGTTGAGACGATTTTTATTTTGTAGCCGTTTTCCAAAACACGGAGCTGCTCCAGTCCTTCGATTGCTTCCAACCGGGAAACAGGGAGGGTGTGGAATTTCAACAGGAATTCTTTTTGATAGCCGTATATCCCGATGTGCTGATGGAAGTGGTCGGTAGGTCGAAACGGAAGCGGCGAGCGCGAGAAATATAGGGCATCCCCGTTTTTATCCACAACAACTTTCACGATGTCCTTATTGTGGATCAGGTCCAAGGCCGTCACTTTTGAAGCCAGTGTGGCCATGACGGTGGTTGGGTACTGAAGGGCATGAACAAGGTCATCGATCATTTGACCCTGGAGAAGGGGCTCGTCCCCCTGGATGTTTATGATGATCGGGCTTTTCAATCCTTCGGCCACTTCAGCCACTCTTTCTGTTCCCGATCGATGATCGGGTGAGGTCATGCGCACATCTGCCCCAAAAGCCCGGGAGGCAGAAAAAATCCGTTCGTCATCTGTTGCGATAATGACGTGCTCGAGATGTTTGGCTTTCTGGGTTTGTTCATAGACTCTTTGGATCATGGATTTTCCGGCGATTTTGGCCAGCGGTTTGCCTGGAAATCGGATCGCGCCGTACCGGGCCGGAATGATTCCTGTGGCTTTTCTCACGGTTTAGGTTCGATCTCCTGGTTTTTCTCTAGTAATACAGAGATTGCCGGTTTTTCAAGGGAGATTTTATCGGTCGTTTGACAGTTGGCTTCCAGATAGGCTCCCTCTTCGACAATCAATTTTGGTGTTATGATGGTCCCAAAAACGCGGCCGTTGGCATTCACTTCCACCTTTTTAGAGGCTTGGATGTTTCCCTTTATTTCTCCGTTGATGATCATATGACCGATCTTGACATCTGCCTCGACCTTGCCGCTGTCTCCTATGATCAGGGTCGATTCCGAATCAACCTTTCCCTTGAACCGTCCATCCACCCGGAAGGTTCCTTTGAAATGCAGATCACCCTTGATTTCTGTGTCTTTATCAAAAAAACCGGTGATTTTGCTTTCTTCGACTTCTCTTTTCTTTTCTTTCATTCGACCACTCCTTTGATTTTATCGAATATCCTGTTCAGATCTTCCAGGGAGAAATAGAATAATTTGATGATCCCTTTGTCCGAGTTCCCCGAGATTGCGACCTTTGTACCCAAGGTTTCAATCAGCTTTTCCTGGAGGGCTTGCAAGTCCGGATCCAGTTCCGGCTTCGGCTTGGAGGAAGGTGCTTGCCTTTTTTCCGACATCATTTTTTCTACCTCGCGTACAGATAAGTTCTTTTCCACGATAAGCCGAGAGAGAAAAATCTGCTGGTCCGGTTTTTCTAGTGTGATAAGGGCGCGCGCATGCCCCATAGAAATTTTGCCTTCAGCAACCAGCTTTTGGATTTCAGGGGGGAGTTTGAGAAGACGGATGATATTGGCAACGGATGTGCGATCTTTGCCGACCTTTTCTGCTACTGCATCTTGAGTATAGTTTAATTCCTGGGTGAGTTTTTGGTAAGCGAGAGCGACTTCGATGGGATTGAGGTCTTTTCTTTGCAGATTTTCCACGAGAGAAACCTCGATTTGTTCTTCTTCGGTCAGATGGCGTACGATGGCTGGAAGCTTGGCCAGCCCCACTTTTTGAGCTGCACGCCATCGTCTCTCTCCCACGA
The DNA here is from genome assembly GCA_030633795.1 of Candidatus Aminicenantota bacterium. Lineage (GTDB taxonomy): Bacteria > Acidobacteriota > Aminicenantia > Aminicenantales > Aminicenantaceae. The sequence goes on from DAOWCB010000003.1 coordinate 18,278, forward strand.
CGATCTTGTAATGGTTTCCCTCGGGCACCACAATAAGGGGTTGCAGGATTCCGGATTCTTTGATCGACTGGGCCAACTCCGCGATGGCGTCCTGGTCAAAATCCTGCCTGGGTTGGAGGGGATTTGGCCGGAGGTCTTCGATATCCACATCCACAAATTTCTCATCTTTCAGTATGCCGTAATCTTCGGGCAAAAAGGCCTTCAATCCCTTGCCCAATGCTCTTTTTTTCATTTGTTTATTAACTCCTTGGCTAAATTTAAGTAGGACTGAGCACCTTTTGATTTTATATCATACAACAAGACAGGTTTGCCAAAGCTAGGAGCTTCGGCCAGCCTCACGGTACGGGGGATGATCTCTGTGAAGATGATTTCGCCTAAAGATTGTCGGACCTCCTCGGCAACCTGTTTGGACAGGTTGGTGCGTTCATCAAACATGGTAAGGACGATGCCCTCGACGTGAAGGGAAGGGTTGAGGTAAGATCTTACCTCTTCCAGCGTTCGGAGAAGGTCGGGAAGACCTTCCATGCAGAAAAATTCTGTTTGGATCGGTATCAAGACCGAATCAGCAGCTGCAAGGGCGTTGAGCGTCAAAAAACTAAGAGAAGGGGGGCAGTCGATAAGTATGAAATGGAATAATTTTCGTATGTCCCTGAGGGCATTTTTGAGTCGTGCCTCCCGCTTATCTTCCGAAAAGATCTCGGCTTCGAATCCTGCCAATTCCGGTGAGCATGGACAAATATACAGGTTATCCAATTCCGTCGGTTGGACAAGATCCATCAGGTATATACCGTTCATCAATGCCTGATAGATCCCCTTTTTTTCTTCCTTGGGTTTTCCCAATCCGATCGTGGCCATTCCCTGGGGATCAAAATCGATGATCAAAACACGTCTGTTGTTCAGGGCCAGGGATGCAGCGAGGTTGATTGTGGTGGTTGTCTTGCCGACTCCGCCCTTCTGGTTAGCGACGGTGATAACTTTGCCCATTTTTTTATTTCCGGTTTTGGTATTTCGTTCCACGTGAAACGTTTTTTGTTTTCTGTTTCCTATGGATAGAAATGGCTATATGGAGGTTGATGACAGAGGCCGGAGTTACGCCTGGTATCTTTTTGGCCTCCCCTATTGTTTGGGGGTCGAATTTTTCCAGCTTTTCTATCACTTCTCTGGTTAGGCCCGGGACATTTGTGTAAGCCATGCCCCTGGGGATTTTTTCACCATCCAGTTTTGTGATGCGGGCAATTTCTTTTTCTTGTTTTTTAATGTACCCCTCGTATTTGATTTCTGATTCGCAAAACCGCTTCTCTTCGTCTGTCAGGAGCATATCCAATGGAACATATTCTATCACATTTTCCCATTTTCCTTCAGGCTTTTTCAAAAAATCCTTCAGAGAGATGTTCTCCCTATTTCCCACCTGGATTTTTTTCTTCTCGAGAAAAATCAACACCCGGTTCAGTCGAGTCTGCTTTTCCTGATAGCATCTGTAATCGTTAGAATTTATCAGCCCGAAGGCATGACCATACTCTGTGAGTCGCTTGTCCGCATTGTCTATCCGGAGGTTCAGCCGGTATTCTGCCCGGGAAGTGAACAATCGATAGGGCTCTTCAATACCTCGAGAGATCAAATCATCGATGAGCACGGCAATGTACGCCTCGTTTCTGCAGAGGATAAACGGCTGTTTTTCCTGGATTTTTAATGCGGCATTAATCCCGGCCATCAAGCCCTGAGCTGCCGCCTCCTCGTATCCGGATGTTCCGTTGATCTGCCCGGCTAAATACAGGTTGGAGATGGATCGGGTCTCTAAAGTGGGCAAAAGCTGAGTGGGCATAACCGCGTCGTACTCGATGCCGTAGGCCGGCCTGAGTATTTTGGCCTGGTCTAGCCCAGGAATGCTGGCTAGTATTTTCTCCTGGACATCCAGGGGTAGACTGGATGAGATGCCGTTAACGTAAATCTCGGCCGTATCCAATCCCTCTGGCTCCAGGAAGAATTGATGTCTCTGCCGCTCAGGGAATTTGACTACTTTGTCCTCGATGGACGGGCAGTAACGGGGGCCGATCCCAGTGATTTTCCCTCCGTAAAGAGGAGAAAAAGCGAGATTTTGGCGTATGATTTCATGTGTTTTGGGATTCGTGTATCCGAAGTGACAGACAATTCGGTTTTCGAGAGGTTTTTTTGTGCGAAAGGAAAAAGGGACAGGAATTTTATCCCCTGGTTGGGGCGTGAATCCTGTCCAATCGATGGAATCTTTATGGAGCCGCATAGGAGTGCCTGTTTTCAGCCTGAATGTTTTGAGACCCAGGTTTTTCAGGCTCTGGCTCAGCAGAATGGACGGCGGTTCGTTGGCTCGTCCGGCGGGGTAGCTCTGGAGTCCGATATGGATGAGGCCGTTTAAAAATGTTCCTGGTGTCACGATGACAGCTCTGGATTGCAGTTTGTATCCATCGAGGGTTTCAATGCCGACAGCCCTGTTGGATTTGGTCAGTATTTTGGTCACAATGCCTTGGAAAAGAGTCAGATTCGGCATGCCCTCCAGCCATTTTTTCATGGTCAACCGGTAAAGGGCTTTGTCCGATTGAGCGCGGGGAGCCTGCACGGCTCCGCCCCGGCTGCTGTTCAAAAGGCGGAATTGTATGCCTGTTTCGTCAGCCAAGCGCCCCATCAGTCCCCCCAAGGCATCGATCTCCCTCACCAGCTGGCCCTTGGCGAGTCCCCCTATGGCTGGATTGCAGGACATCTGGGCGATCGTTTCCAGCTGGATGGTCACAAGGCATGTTTTGAGCCCGATCGTGCTGGCTGCGTAAGCCGCTTCACAGCCAGCGTGACCGGCGCCCACGACGATGACATCATAATCCATAGTTTGCCTTATCGTTCTGGAATGGATCTCCTGAAAATTGAGTCTGTATTATATCTCTGATGTGCCCTGGCGTCAATCTCATCAATTATGCGGCAAGCGGTTCCCAAACCGCTGTAATTTTTAAAGGTTCTCTTCCATTTTGTGTGGGTATAATTTTCAGAGTGTTCCAAATCCATCAGGCATGTTTGGAGCGCCCTTCTTGGCGGCGCTGAACTGTGCGCGTTAACACCCAATCTCTTCCACTCTAGCCTCTGTTCCCGTGCTTGCCCGCATCTCTAATCCCTTGGCAAAGTCGTGCTCAATACAACATCGCCGTCTGACTGCATCAGATTCCCTCGAAGAACGATTCGTGAAGGCTAGATCCTCAATGGCGCTGCGGACATACTTGATGTCTTTTTCCACTAAATTATGCCCACACAAAATGGGAGCGAATCTTCTTACGAAAGAAAAGTTGCGGTTTGGTAAATAGAGGCGGAAATCATCCGGAGGGGAAAGGGAAAAGGCCGGCTATTTGCCGACACAGAACCTGTTGAATATTCTGGTCAGAACGTCTTCATCTTGGATCTCCCCTGTCAACTGCCCGATAAGAGGGATGATTTTCCGGATTTCTTCGACATAAATCTCTTCTGAATAGCCATCCTCTTGCATGCGCTTTGTTTTTTTTAGGCAGGAAAGGATGTCCTCGAACAGGAGTTTTTGTCTGAGGTGGAGAAGGACCTCTTCATTTCCCGTTCTTTTCGGCACAAAATGAGTGAAAATCATTTTTTTCAGCTGATCGAGGTTGGTTCCTTTCAGAGCGGAAATGGCTAAAGAAGGAATATTTTTGTGCAAATATTTTATTTTGTTGAGGTCCATTTTCACGGGAAGGTCGCTCTTGTTGAACAGGAGCAATACCTTTTTGTCCTGGAAATTTTTCAGGAGTTTGAGGTCTTCGCGTGACTCCTTACGGGAAGCATCGAAAACGAGAAGGATCCCATCCCCTGCAGATGCCAATTCTTTCCCCTTTTTTATGCCTTCCTTTTCGATAGGATGAGCTGGCGTGTCTATCCCGGCCATATCGGTTAGAGTAAACAAGGCATTTCTTATTTTAATGGTCTCTTGGAGGTTATCTTGGGTCGTACCGGGG
>DAOWCB010000350.1 GCA_030633795.1 Candidatus Aminicenantota bacterium
ATAAGGGAAAGTATAGCATCCTGCAGGGTGGATTTGCCTGCTGCTGAACGTGATTGAATAAGAACGGACAAAGGATCGGCGAGTTTTCTGGAGGTTGCAGCCAAGTAGCCTACCAGCTTATTGACCTCTTCGCCGGTCACGCCCATTGTCTCATAATCTGCAAGGATCTCGGAGAAGAGTTCAGGGTTTTCAAGGAAGGAAAGAGCTGCTTTCTTTTGCTTTCAGCATCCACAACAATAAACTCTAAAGGCTGGCGATTGGCTGCTGAAGGAGCCAGCCTGCCCGCATTCACAACATCTCTGAGTATCTCTTGTGAAACGGGTTCTAGTCTGAATTGACGGATGGATCTTCTCGATATGATCAAATCGTACAAATTCATTCTTAATTCTCCTCATCCTTGATCTACAACCGATTACACAAAACGACCTGGCCCGCTAGCCTTTGGCCAGGATGGATTTTAGCCTCTCTGCATACAAACGGCTGGGCCTGTCAGGTGTGACAAACTCGATCTGCTCAGGATTTCCTGCACCTAACTCCAACTCAACTGCTCGCTTAATCTGCTCTTGCTCAAATATTTTTGTTCCCATGATGGAGTCGTTCGATCCTAAATCCTTCAACACAGCGACTCCTACTGCATCCAAAGCCACACGATCTGAGCTGGCGAGAAATACATTGGCCTCTTTTTTAGTCCCAGTCATTGGCCCCCCATCGACAAACACCTCCACACCATCCATTACAATCAGATCCGGTTTGTAACCCAAATTGATCTCGGCAATCATTTTCCTCATATCTGTTGTCCTCTTGCCATGGAGCTCCCTCATCAACCGTTTGGGTGTTAACCCAACGGCCAGTTTCAATGACATAGTAAAAACACCACCGTATTGATGGGTTTTCAAACAACATGTCGACACGAAATACTCAGCTTCGGCTGCAGAACGAGGAATAGAGAAACCATTCTCCCAATGGATTCCCTCTGGATTCATATGGATCCAATCTTCCTCAGGCATTTTTTCGAAATTGATGATCTTGAAATCCAAATCCCTGGACATCTGGAAAATGTCCTTGTTCAGCATCACTTCCTCTGTGTCCGGGGGACCACTCCTCTCCCCCACAGTTATCTGTTTGGCTCCCTTCTTATGGATCTCCTTAACCAATTGGCTCAACGTATCGTTGTGAGTGGATCCTGGACAGGGATCAGCTGTATTGAAATTGGGCTTGAGCAAAACATTTTTTCCTTTCATCGCAGGAAATTCCAAGAGATTCATGCTTTCTTGAACGCCGATACTCCTGTTTGCTGTCTTGACGAGTGCGACTTTGGAAACGCGCCCTTTTTCACTACCAAAAAACGAAGAAAATCGCAGTGCTGGAAGACATGCGAGGCCTGTCGCCGTCCCTTTTAGAAATTCTCGCCTTTTCAAAGTCCTGATTTCGTTACCACCCATGATTCTCCTCCATAGTCAGATCTTACTGGCTACCCAAAGCGATAAATCAGTTTCAGACATGGCACCAGAAGTTCGTGCTCTTTCGAATCCCTTTGAAAAAATAATAAAGGTCGGGACTCCCTGAACACCAAATGCAGCTCCCAACTCTGCATGTTTATTCATATCAACTTGCAGCACCATCAGCTCCCCTGCTCGTCTTTCCGCCAACTCATGGACTATCGGATGCATCATCTGACAGGGAGCACAGGTGGGAGTGAAAAAATCGATCAAGACTGGCAAAGAGGATTTTTGAATAAGTGTGTACGCCTGCTCGGGAGTGGATTCGATGACATTCCCTGGTTGTGGGAGAGGGCGTTTACACCGCCCACAGATCACTTTTTTTCCGATAGCGTCCATCGGATAATTATTTGTGCTGCCGCATGCAAGACAGCTCACTTTCACATTATTTGCCAAATTCGCTACTCCTTCCTGGTGTTTGTGTCACATCCAAAATTATATACACTCTATGTTTGTCTTGTCTACTCTCTTAGGAACTTTTCTTCTTCCCTTTCCTCTCATTTAGTCGAATCGAGCATTTCCAAACTCAGTATGATATTTGTAACACTCGATTAACCTCTTGACTGATGCTGTCTGACATAGTAAAAAGTCTTTATGGGATGGTATCCAGCTCGTCCGACCAATATAGAGTAAAAGAGCATTGACAGGAAACATAAACAACCTTGAAGATAACGAAAATAATGATGACTTGAACTCTGTTGTCGATGAGAAAGAACTTCAAAGCGTAGCAGAAATTGTCAGACTTCTTTCCAAGACAATCTCAACGATAAAAATATTCTTGGAGGATCACACCACAGTTAAAAATCAAATCGCAGATTTATGGGTTAAACTAGACGCATTTCTTGAAAAAAATCAGACATTGGAGATTGAAATCCAGGAGTTTTCATTCACATACAAGAATAAACTCGTGTTCCAAGATAAAAAAACGATCAAAAGCCTTCCCTTCCTTCTATATAAGGACGGGATGCGGACGCTTTCCTTCTACAAAGGATTAAAGAAAGAAGAAATCCAAGGATTCATGGAAATCATAAAAAAAGTCTATGAACTGCCGCCAGAAGAAAGCGATA
>DAOWCB010000304.1 GCA_030633795.1 Candidatus Aminicenantota bacterium
CATGTTGGCGGGTTTGACAAAAAAGGGAAAAGAGAAATCCCTGTGAATCCGATCAAGGATTTTGGCGGATTTCTCGTCCCAAAAGAACTCTGAGAGCACAAAATGCTTTGTTACCGGTAAGTTTTTATCCTGAAAAAGACTCTTGGCTACCGCCTTATCCATCCCTGTCGCCGAGGCAAGAACCGTTGCTCCCACATAGGGGACATCGGCCATTTCAAAGAGGCCTTGGATGGTGCCATCTTCCCCGTAGGGGCCGTGAAGGACGGGAAAATATATGTCTGCATCGATAGGGGAAAAGGAGGATTTATTTCCCCAGGGTAAAAAGGTTAAAAACGGACCTTTTTCCAGTTCGGCCAGTAGAACGAATGGCGATTCCGAAACACGCCATAATCCCTGTTTATTGATGTAGATGCAGGAAGGAGCATATTTCTGTTTGTCCAGGTTTTTGTAAACCGAACCGGCAGAGATGATGGATACTTCATGTTCTGCCGAACGGCCCCCAAATAGAAGAGCCACTTTGAGTTTTTGTGCCATTCTGAGTTTTTTCGTACGGGCTCATTGTATCGGAATCGATTGATCTTGTCTATTTTTGGCTTTCCTGGCGCTTCCGGATGGCTCGTATCAATCCTCCAAGCATGGCAGAAATGCGGTTGATTTTGTCTTCAAAATCCAGGAAATCTCCCTCAGATAGGTAGCCAATTTCTCTTGATATCACAAGTTGGGTGCGGAGCTCAGCGGCGGAAGCTTTGGCTGCCCCCAAAAATTTGATGAACTCGGTAGCACTTCCCCGTTCCTTTCCGCAAGCGATTTGTGAGGCGATTGCTATGGCTGATTTCCTCAGTTGATCGCGCAAAACGAAGTCGTGGTTGAAGTTTCCGTCTGTGGAAAACTGATACATGTCCACGGCAAGCTTTTTCGCCTGTTGCCAGCATTCTAGGTTTTCCAGATAGGAATACGGTTGTTTGTCCGGTGATTGTGACATTTTTGACCTCCATGGATATAGACGCTGTTGGCCGGCGGGAATTATCACTTTCCCGAAATTATTTATCAGGAATTTGGGTTCAATAAATTCTTTCTCTGTTCGACTCAAGAGAGTGAGAGACCTGAGTGGATTTGTGCGTCTCTAAATAGGAAAAAAGCGAATGCTGTTGACAGGGCAGTATGCAGAGAATATAATAAGGGCAAAATTTTGGATCAACTACTATTAGCAATAGGCCAAAAAGTGAGAATTTTTACTCGAATCTTTCCCTTGGATAAAGGGTTCCATCTAGGTAATAAAGGAGGCTTGGATGAATAACAAAAAATGCATATTTTTCATAATAGGAGTTTTTGTTCTTTTCTGTATGGGAGCTCAAGCCGAGACCAAAAAACTCAGGAATATCGGACAATATAAGCTGGTGAACATCCAAAAAGATATGACAACCGGAGAAATTTTTCAGAGCTTATTGGATGAATTTTCCGCCGACATCCAGAACGGATTTAACTTGGCCGGATACAGCAATTTGTCCGTTCCGTTTATCGATCAGGTAAAGCAATCTACCTATACGGAAAAAGAATTAGCGGTCGGAGAAAAAATTGTGTGGATGCTGTTCCGCTCGGGAGGCAAGGTCAAAGTCGTCCACGATCTGGAATGGGCGGGGAATAATCCCTTATTTGTCTATTCCTTTACCGTAATGAATGGGGGCAAGCATTACGAATTCATCATGCCCAAAGCCTGTGGGAACATTTCGCTACAAAGAGTGGAAATGGCATCCCCTGACGTCGCTGGAGATTTGGAGTTTGCCGAAGTGCCAGAACAGGAGCAGGCAGCCCAAGATGAATATGAAATCCAAGATGAATATGAAGTCCAAAAAGCTAAGATATACCAAGAGATATACGATCTTCTTGACGAGACGGATCTGTATTGTTCCTTTTTTATCATGGATGAAGGCGTGCCGGAAACAAAGATATTCGGAGCCGAAAGAGCTTACGAGAGGGTTCAGTTCAACAACGGAGATATTGTTTACATCAACAAAGGGCGGAATGATGGGATCGAAGAAGGGCAGATGTTCCAGGTGCTTGAAGTGGGCGAGCCGATTCATGGATATGGCCCCCTTGTCCACCAGCGTGGAAGAGTGCGTGTTTTGGCGCTTGAAGAAAATGCATCTTCTGCCCGTGTCGAAAAGGTGTGCGGTCCGGTTATGATCGGAAACTACTTGATCCCGTTCGAAGAAAAAGAGGGACGGATGGGCAAAGACCTGGGTTACAATGTCTACCCGTATGAAAACAACGGCCTGAGAGGAGAGATCCTTTATCTAAGAGATGATTATTCCCAAGCTGCAAGGGGAGCCTGGGGGCTTTTAAATCTGGGTGAGGTCGATGGAATTCAGTTGGGTCAGCAGCTTGTTGCCTACAGAAAGTTCTACAAGGGAACCCCTCTTTTTGTGTTCGGAAATATGGTGGTCATCAACACGCAGAAGACAACTTGCACGGTGAAGATTCTTTCATCTAAGGATGCTCTACTGATTGGAGATCTGGTCCAATCGAGAAATAATTAGACAGACAAATCTTCTCAACATTTTTTTTAGTTTTACGTCCTTTATCATCTGACACATCGTCTCCATATTGACCTTTTCGAGTGGAATTATGTCCGGCTGGGGGAGTAGCAATATTGACAGAATTTATCAATTTTGGTAGTTTAGCCCCAGAGCTTTTGTTTTAAGGTCTTAGAGTGCGGGCGTAGTTCAGTGGTAGAACGTCTGCTTGCCAAGCAGAAGGTCGTGGGTTCAAATCCCATCGTCCGCTCCACCGTTACCTCCTATTTTCCTCTGGTTTTTTAATAGTTTTCCTTAGAGTACAGTTTAGCCAGATTTAGTTATTCTGGGTTATTTTGAGCTCAAAATGGCAAACGAATGGCAAATCTCTACCCCATATAATCGGTAGAGAAATGGCAAATCTGTTGTTTTTAGTTGGACGTTGAAGAACGCCGGCCTGTCACG
>DAOWCB010000016.1 GCA_030633795.1 Candidatus Aminicenantota bacterium
CCCGACCGCATCCAATGCCCCGTGTCTGCACATGCTCCGATGCGCGGGTCGAGCCCATCCACCCGATACAGGACTGTTTCCGGTCTAGCATATTTGGAAGGCGGGGGGTGATTGTGGATCGCTATGGCGATTCTGTACTTCTTGACCATCTTATCGATCATGGAGTAATCATCATAGCCTGGTTCGGTCACAATGGTCCGGATTCCCATTTTCCTGGCAAACTCAAAGACCTTTTGCATCTCCTCTTCATTGTTTTCAAAGTTGACAACACCATAACTGACAAGCGTGAGGCCGAGTTCCTTCAATTTTTTCTTAATAAGATCAATCTGCTCATCCGACAGGTTGTGGCCAAATTTCACTTTTGGATTATTTATTCCAAGAACTTGTCCTGGATAAGGCTGTACGTACGCGATGCCCAGCTCCTTTATCTTCTGCAGTGCTTCAAAAAAGGAAAACTTACGGAAAGTCCAGCACTGCACAGCAAGCGGAAACTTCTTGATCCGGACGTTTTCGTATCTCGAGCTTAAAGTAATTTTTTCTTTTTCCGTTTTTGTTGTCTTGTTTCCATACTCCTGGGACAAAACAAATGCCGCAAAAATAAAAAAGGCCACTAGGAAAATGGTCGCCACTAAAATTATTCTTTTTTTCATGGTATCTCCTCTATCGATTGATAATCTATCCTGGATTATTCACGAGCCCGCTAATCATCCTGATTTGCGCGGATTCCATTCCCCTTTGGCCACAGCCGGAATAAAGGAATCGAGCCCTGGCGGGGGGAATGGGACGGTTTTCTCCTGCTCCGCGCTCATGTAGGCTGTCATCAGGAGTTCTGTGACATTGACGCCGTCTGAAAAATTCTCCTCGGGACGTTTTCCCGCAAGAAAAGACTGCACCATATGCCTGTTTTCTGCGATGTACCCGTATTCCGTCTCTTCGCTGCCCACCACCGGCATAAGCCCCACCTCTGCGTTTTGCTTCTCCACCAAATCCTCGCCCGCCTCTCCCTTGACATTCCGGCTGAAGAACACCTTCAGGCCGGAATCCAAAGAGTTGACGATCACAGAATACTCGGGGCCCAAAAGCTCCATCGTAAGCCTTAGCCCTGCTCCCACATAGGCCCAGGATGTGGTTGTCTCAACCACCAGCTTCTCTCCGTTTTCATCTCTGTACTCGATCATGGATCGGGCGAAATCTTCGGCCGGTCTGTTGATGTAATCTGTCTGGCCCCCGCTCCGGTCGGATAATATTTTGGCGTAATACGGGTTTTGCCATTTCAAACAATCGGTGTAGGCCGTTACCTTTATCGGCGTAAGCACACTCCGGTCTGCGCCTGGAGGCGTCAGCATGAAACGGGCTTCTTCCACCGAGTGACACATCATGTCATTGAGCACGCCACCACCTTGGAGTCCACCTTCCCAGAACCACGGCATGTGGGGTCCGCTATGTTCCTCTGCCGCTCGGGCCAGATAAGGGCGTCCGGTTAGGCTCGCACCCCGAGCCCAGGCAATTTCTTTCCCCCGAACGATAGCCGGCGCGAACACCTGATTCTCCAGATAGCCGTCCAGAAGTTGTGCTCTTCGAGAAAGCTCCAGCACCTTTTTGGCTTCGGCCACATTCCTCCCGAGAGGTTTTTCACAAGCTATCCCGATCATCTCGCCCTTCCCGGATTCCAACGCGTGGACAATTTCTTCCATCACCTCTATCCTGGTAAAATTCGGGGCACATATCCAGAGAGCATCGATGTGGGGGTCGGCAATCATGTCCGTAATCGTTCGATAGCTGTTGGCCTCTCCGACATTCAACTCTCTAGCCAGGGCTGCCGCTTCCTCTGCTGTCTCATCTTTGCCGACAACACCCAGGATGTCGGCATCCCGCACACCAACCCAAGAGCGGATGTGGAATCTAGCGATGAATCCTCCTCCGATGATGCCGATACCAATTCTTTTTTTCCGCATATTTGCCTCACTTTTTAATGTTGCACAACCTTAATATCTAATATCCGAATTCTATGGAATCTTGATATTTTATCCGTTTTCCTGTGTCTGTACAGGTCGATCATCCTTCACAAACAGCAGAAACGCGACAGCACACAGAACAGTCAAGAAACAAGGCACGACAAAAACGTGGGTCCAATTCGTGACGGCATCTGTCGTGAAAAGATCCCGGATCCATCCGGCAAAAAGGCTCCCGATGTAACTCCCGATGCCATAGGTGATCAGCATGATGAAGCTCTGTGCTGAGTGCCGAATATCCCTCGGAGCGATCGTGTCCACATAGATAAAAGCAGCCGCAAAGAAAAAAACAAAACAGAAACCATGGAGGCTCAACGAAGCGATCACTAGCCAGGATGGTTGGCCAATGGCAAAGATGATATACCGAATGGGCCAGGCCAACACCCCGAGGACGAGGATGTTTCTGATGCCGATCTTAGAGATGAAATAAGGTAATAGTATGGCCAAAACAAAAATTTCAGCCACCTGGGCAATCACCATCACCCCAGGGACGCTGGCGCTTGAAAGCCCGATTTTATCGGACGTGAGAAAGGGTGCTGTCAACACATAGTAAAACATCAACTCTGTTGCCACGATAAAGGAGATGATCACAAACGCCAGAAAATTTTTGTTTTTCATCATCTTGATTGCTTCTAGAAAAGCCCAGGGTTTTGTCCCTTCTTTTTTGGGCGGTGTACGCGGCAGCCCAAAGGCCTGGAATCCCATGATGATTGAGAAAACTCCGGCCAGCAAAAACGTGTCCCCTCGAAGAACGAGGGCTTCTTCGGCTTGAGCAAAATGCCGCCATCCCATCAACGCGAGGCCCGATACAATCCACCCGATTGTCCCCCAAACTCGGACAATCCCGAATTCTTTTTCCGAGTTTTTTAGGTTGATAAAGGCCACAGAATTTGTCAACGCAAGAGTGGGGGCATACAAAAGGCAATAAAAAAGCATCAGCCACATCATGGTGTTATAGTCAGAAACCTTGGATATAAACAGAAGCAGCCCTCCCCCGATCAATTGTAGGATTGCGATTACTTTTTGGCTGGCAAAATACCGGTCAGCTATTTGTCCACCGATAAAAGGCGCTACGATCGTCGCAAGAGGCAACAAGCTGTAGATGATCCCAACCTGAGTTCCGCTGAAACCAAGTTCATTCAATAAATAATCTGATAGCACAGGACTCCACGCGCCCCAGATCGCGTATTGCAGGAACATCATCACACAAAGACGAAATCTCACTCCCATGATCCCTCTCTTTTTCCGACAATGCTGGGGAAAGCCCTCACCAACAAAAACATTGCCCGCGCCGCGAAAGAAGCCATTTTTGGAATAAAAACAAAATATATATATTTGGATGGCCTGTCAATACAAAACAGACATCGCCAAAGAAAATGTTCCCGTTGACTTTTTGTCGCTGTTCCTAAAAAATAGAAGCCCAGTTTCGGAAAGATCTTTGATGTCGAAAAAGACCCTTTTTTTGCCAGTCCTTTTTCTTCTATGTATGTTTTGTAATCGTGTAACGGAGAAGTGGCAGACAACAACGCTTCTTTTTTTCGACACCGTTTGCGAAATCAATCTATTCTGTTATCCAGCGGATTTTGAATCCTCAAAAAAAGAAATTAAAGAGATCTTTCAGAACATCAAAACCCATTTTTCACCAGGTGCCGAGTCTTATTCCTCCGCCCCAGTGATACTCCTATACAAAAAAGCGTTAACCATCTATCACGATTCAGAAGAATGTTTCGATATCACTGTGGCTCCTTTATCCCACATCTGGGGATTCCGCGACCATTCCCATCGTGTGCCATCCTCTGAGGAGATCAACCGGACTCTGGAAAAGATCGGGATGGACAAAATCACTCTCAAATCCGAGGAGCTTCTTCTCATGCCAGGAATGGAGCTCGATTGGGGAGGCATTGCCAAAGGCTTCGGCATCGACCTTGCATCCCAAGCCATGATTCAAAAGGGCATAAAAAATGGATTCATTAATGCGGGTGGAGACTTATACTGTTGGGGGAAAAATCCTGATCAAGAATCCTGGCGCATAGGCATTAAACACCCTCGGAGTAGCGGGATTTCAGCGATTCTTTATATTGCAGACACCGGAGCAGCCACCACTGGAGATTATCAAAGGTTCTTCATTCAAAAGGGAATCCGGTATCATCACGTGTTTGATCCAAAATCAGGCTATCCCTCCGAAGGCAAACAAAGCGTGACGGTTGTGGGCCCGGAAACGTTGGTTTGTGACGCACTTTCCACCGCTCTGTTCGTCTACGACCAGCCGGAAAAAATCCTCAAAAAATTCCCGGATTATGGAGCAATTATCATCGATTCAGAAGGTGAAATTTTCATTATCGGAAAAGCATACCCCATTCGTCTAGAAAAGTAAGGATTATATTTTCATCGGCATCAAAACATACAGGTATTTGATATCATCATCCGTTGTAGGTTTCATCAACACAGCGCTGTTCTCGTCTTTCAACTCAAAACATATCTTTTCTGATTTTATGGTTGTCAGAAAATCCAATAAATATTGAGAATTGAACCCGATTTCCATCTCGTTCCCGCTGTAATCCACCTCAACCTTGTCTCTCGCTTCCCCTATCTCTGGATTTGAAGAATACAAACTGATTTGCTTCGGCTCGATGTTAAACCGAATTCCCTTTGACCTTTCGGTAGAAAGAAGAGACACTCGCCTTATCGCACCGGTAACTTTTTCTCGCGAGATTTCCAGAGCGTCTGGATTTCCCTTCGGGATGACTGCTTCGTAGTTGGGGAATTTCCCCTCGATTATCCTTGAAATCAACGTCCTGTTTCGGACACGGAAAAAGAGATTGTTGTCATCCAGATCAAACTCGACTGTTTCATCCTCGAACTTTCTTAGTTCATTCAATGTCTTTTTTGAAACAATCACCTTTATCTCATTTTCCATTTTCAACCCTTCAACAGCAAGGCTCGTATAGGCTAACCTGTGACCATCCGTGCTTACAAGTTCCATCTGATCATCTCGCAAAAGCATCAACGCGCCGTTGAGATAATACCTCTGCTCTTGGGTGATCGCATAATAAACGCGGTCGATCATCTCCTTGAATTTCTCCAAAGGAAGCACGATGTTTTTTTCGAATTTGGGTTCTGGCATCTGAGGATAGTCTTCCTTGGGTAAACACAAAACCTTGAACTCGCTTTCACCGGAAGTGATTTCCATCATTAGGTCTTTCTCCTCGCTGAAAACGACCTGCTGTTCTTCAGCGAGAGATCGAACGATCTCAAAAACCTTTTTTCCCGAAATTGTGATCGATCCCGTTCCATCGATCTGAGCTGGAAAATGTGTTTTCATGCCGACCTCAAGGTCTGTCCCGATAAGCTCCACTTCGCTTTCGGTCACATTGACCAAAATGTTTGCCAGGATAGGCATCGTATTCCTTTTCTCGACGATTCCCTGAAGAAGTTGCAATTCTCGGAGTATATCTTCTTTATTGATTGAAAATTTCATTTTTCCACCTTTCCACAAACTTATTTCTTATTACTAATATATATAAATTAGATTAAATAATAATAATAAGATCAATTGAAAATGTGCAAAACTCATCTAATTTATTGATTCTCCTAATGGATTTGGTTGATCAAAGTGTTAATTTTTTTGTCAAATTCTGCATCTTTTGATCTTAATTTCTCGATTTTTCTTATACTGTGGAGAACCGTTGTATGATGTTTTCCACCGAATTTTTTACCTATCTCAGGGAGGGAAGTTTTGGTCATTTTTTTGGAAAGATACATAGCGATTTGGCGAGGGAAGGCGATTTTCGGAGAATTGTTCTTAGATTTCAGCTGGGATATCTTGATCTTGAACTCATGGCTGATGGTTTTTTGGATCTTTTCGACTGTGACGATCGTCATGGATGAATCCAACAAGGTTTTGAGGGCCTCTTTGGTCAAGTCTAGATCGATGGGTTCGCCCTTTAAGGAAGAATAGGCGATAACTCTCCTCAAGTACCCTTCAAGCTCCCGGATATTGGAGTTGACTTTATCAGCAATATACAGAGCCACACTTTCGGGAAGAGATATTTCTTCTAGCTCGGATTTCTTTTTCAGAATAGCGATTCTTGTTTCTATGTCAGGAGGTTTGAGGTCGGCGATCAGCCCCCACTCAAACCGAGAACTGAATCTTTCTTCAAGATTGGGAATTTCTTTGGGAGGGCAATCGCTGGATATGACGATTTGTTTCTGGCTGTCATACAGATGATTGAACGTATGAAAAAATTCTTCCTTTGTTCTTTCCTTTCCGGAGAGATAATGGATATCATCTATTAACAAGACGTCCACACTTCGGTATTTTTGACGAAAATCCAAAACCTTCCCGTATTGTAGGTGATTGATCAAATCATTCATGAACTTTTCTGTTGTGATATACAAGATTTTCAGACCCTGATTGTTGTTGAGAATGCTGTGCCCGATGGCATTCATCAGATGGGTTTTTCCTAAGCCGGCTCCGCCGTAAACATACAGAGGATTGTAAGATTTTGCTGGATTATTCACAACGGCAGAAGCTGCTGCATGGGAAAATTGGTTGCAGGAACCGACAACGAAGTTTTCGAATGTATAATTGGGATTAAGGTTGGGGTTGAGAAGGCCACCATGTTTGGAGCGGCGTTCATGCGGGGAGCGTCTCATAAATTGATTGGGAGTGTCTTCAAAAATATATTTTATCTCGAAAGATTTGCCAAAAAGTTCAATCGAACATTTGTTTATAATAGTCAGATAATGGAACGAAAGCCAATCCTTAAAATAGGAATTGGGAACTTTGATGTAAAGACAATTGCTTTCTTGTCCGATGTATATTGTTGGATCGAACCAGGTCTCATAACTATTCCTGTCGATCTTCAGCTTGACAGCCTCTTTGATAAGAAACCAAGGATTAGAATTTTGTTTGTTTTCCATGAGATAGCTTTATATTTCCACAGATATTTCCACAGCTGTGGAAAACCTTCGGTTTTGCTGAGTAACTTCTGTGGAGAAGGCTCGGACATAATATCACTCCCGATTTTCAAATTCAAGGAAATTGTGTTTTTTTTTGAAATTTCTTTCGGGCGCGAAAAATTGAGAATCAGAAGTCGAATCCGATCCAGAATTTTAGATCAAATTTTCCGTAAGATTTGATGCTGAACAGTTTGGAGATATCTTCTATTTCCAACCGTTTCGCCCATTCGAAGTGCAGCGGAAGGCCGAGGAAGAAAAATTGGAATCCAAAACCATACGAGCCGATGGCATCCGCTGCTCTCAAAAATGGAATCCCCCACTCATTATAACCAACATCATAGATTTTGGCGGGATATCCTTTGAGTTTTGCGCGAGTCATATCAGCAAAGAAAACGCCGCGAATGGGTCCAATCTGGCCAAGAATCGTATTTGCCGCACTCACCAGAGGGATCCGGAACTCCAAATTTGCGTACCATCCCTCATTCCCCACGATATTGTAGTAATAAGAGGAGCGGACCTGGTTGTTACCGCCCCAGTAGAAAATATAAGGATTCCTTCCCACGCTGGCCATGATGTTGAGACGGAAAGCAAAAAGCGTGTTTCCCCCGATCGGCAGGTATTGGCGCAGGTCAACCTGAGCTGTTGTGTTGCGGAGAAAGCTGCTGGTCACAGGAATGGCTTGGGCGAGGCTGAGCATGAAAGTATTTCCCGAGTAGGGTCCATACATCCTGAAATTTGTCGTCTCGCCGATCAACGCGGCGGAGGCTGTAAGAGCGTTCCCGTTATAGAAATAGCCGTAGGCTTGATTTTGCTGGCCGAGAGCCTGGCTGAAATAGGGGTCGTAAAAGTCTTCCTCGTAATTGAGGAAGCCAAGGCCTACCTGGGCTCTGTAATAACGATTGAACGGGTAGTAACCGTTGAAGCGGGCTCCCATCATAGTTCTTGTTGCCATAGCATCTCTGTAGGAGAGCTGCTGGTAAAAAGTCGGATCCACGTAGCTATAAGGAGTGTAGTAAAACATGGTGTACTGAAACACCTCTGCCATAAATTGAAATCGATTTTTCAGGTTTGCATAAGAAAAATTATAGGACCGGAAGCTCCTTACCTGGTAGGCCATCAGGTTGAAATTATGATCTCCTAAAAGATCGGAGAAGGTGAGCGCCGTGCCGCCGTAAATCGACCCGTCGGTAGAAATGACTGCGCCGATCGGAGGCCGGTTGCTCAGGTAAAGTTTGCCCAATCCTTTGTAGGGAGTGATCTTTTTTTCGTCGATATCCACAGTTACGATCGGCTCGAACCTCTCGAATTCCTCTTCATAATCCATTTCGGCAAATGTCACGGATTCTTCCTCTTGGCCTTCCATTTCGCTCTTGAAAATCTGAAACGACCCTTTGTTGAAGGAAGTGAAGAGGACCTGGTTGGGTTCGTTTGGCATTGGATGCGGAAAAAAATTTCCTGTTCTTACATCTGTGTATCGCAGGAGTGTCCCAGTTTCCAGATTGAGAGAATAGAGGTTGTAAGCCTCTCTTATGTCTCCAGAGAAGAAAATTTCTTTGTCATTCTGTGAAAAGGTCGGTGTGATCGTATTCCCCTTCCCAAAGGTCAGCTGCGTCCTTTTTTTAAGGTCGTCGATCGGCGAGATGAAAAGTTTATCATAGGCATCTATGCGGATGGTGTAAGCGATGGATTTTCCATCGTGAGATATAGCCGGGGCTTTTTCGAAAAGATCATTGGAGGTTAGGTTAAGGACGGATCCGTTTGCAAGGTTCACTTTGAAAACATCATGAATGCCATTCTCGAAGGCGGTGAAAAGGAGCTCATTTTTATTGGGGAAAAAACAGGGGGAGGAGGGTTGGTCCTGAAGGATTTTTATATCCTGGTCAATTTTTCCTGTAAGGGGATTGACTATAAAAAGGGAGTGTTTTTTTCCTGCGCGTCCGAAAAAAGCGATTCTGTCCCCATCCCCAGACCATGCAATATCCCTGCCTTTTGATGAGTCCACATCGAACCGGATGAATTCGTATTTGAGAGTATACCCTTTTGTGATATTTTTGATCGCTTTACCATCTTTTGTGGAGAACAAGATGATGTCATAGTCCAAATCTTTGTAGTTCGCGAGCAAGGCTGCGACAATGTCGCCAGAGGGAGATAGCGCAATCGAGAAGGCATGATAGTAGGGATTCATCGGGAATTCGGGTCCTATCGGAATGCTGTAATCTTCGGGATTTTCTCTAGTCAGAAAAGGTTTGTATTTCGCACGGAGGTATTTTTTAAATTCGTAGTTGAATTCTTTGACAGGTTTGTCAAATGCCCGACTTATGGGATTTTGATTTCCGATAAGAGGTGCATTTTTTAAGGAATGCCAAAAGTCTCGGATTCCATTTTTGCCGTATTTGTGTTCGATAAAATCAAACAGGGCATGACCAAAATCGTAATCTGGCGGTCGAGGCAATGGATAACGTGAGAAAAGGTGGCCACCTCCGATGAGATCTGGAATCCGATCGTTAAGTGCGGCATCTCGGACGATCATTGCAGACCATGGAGCCCAATTACGGGTGTTGTATTCGCTGTAGCCCTCGAATATCCATCCGGGGGGCCTGGACAGAGAATACAGCACCGCACCCGGAGATCCCCAAAGGAGATCATATTCGAAGACATGGGTCAGCTCGTGTTCGATAAGGTCGTGGATTTCGTCGATGGACATATCTCCTTGAATCGCGATGCGGTACAGGAGAGGCTCCGCCACGCCAAGGACTCCCTCGGGGATTTGAAACAAATTTGTCTGGTAGAATTCTGTGGAGGTTCTATAGTAAAGAAGAGGAACAGAGGCTGAAAGCTGGTGTTTGATATCCTCGCTTATGGATTTGTA
Source organism: Candidatus Aminicenantota bacterium (assembly GCA_030633795.1). Classification (GTDB taxonomy): domain Bacteria; phylum Acidobacteriota; class Aminicenantia; order Aminicenantales; family Aminicenantaceae. The sequence goes on from DAOWCB010000016.1 coordinate 9,844, forward strand.
TGCGCTCTCGGAGAGGTCGGCGATTATTTTGAGGTCGCGAGTGTCATTCCCGTAATAAAAAATGTCGAAGTGATCGGTTTTATACACCTTCCAGTCGAACTTTGTGTAAAGAACTTTGTTCTTTCCGTAATATGGAAAATAGACAATTTGAGAAAAGCTCATGTTTGCGCCGATTATTACAATGAGAAGAAGGAAAAGGCATTTTTTGATAAATGGCATGATTTCTCCTCGATTTTTTACTTGATGAGATATCTTTCTTGGATTTGCTCTTCGCCAAGAATCTGGCGAAAGAGCTTATCTCTTACATTTAACATCATGTCATAGAAGGCAAAGTAGGCGGTCTGGTTCGGATTTTTATACGCTTTGCTTTCTTTAAAAGTTCGTTTGTAGAGAGCATCTCCCGATTGTGCGTCGATGAGGTAGAGATGAAGAGAGAGGGAATAAAATCTGCGCTCCTCGATCCGGGATTCTTCTGGGAAAGGTTCCTCGAACCGTCTTTTGCTCGCGGATTTGATCGCTTTCCGGACTTCTTCCGTGTATTCTAGGCTGCCTGTGAACAGGAGGGTTCCCTTTTTGTTAGGAGAGACTTTTTGCCAGAATGTTTTGTCCTGGAAGACCTCTTCGTTCTGCAGCGCAACTTTGGTGGATGAGATTTTATTTTTTACTTTTTGGCCAAACTCCAAGGCAAAGTATTCTGTCAATTCTTTATTGAGATCAAAGTCTTTGGCCTCTTCCTTCACAAAAAAATTTGTGATGGCGATCTCTTCAAAAGCTTCCAAGTTAATCGGCGTTTTTCGCGGCATTTTAATCCGCAACCGCATGTGCTCTCCCGTTCCGCAGGAAAGAAAAAACAGAAGGCCGAGCAGTAAAATGAGGCTATTGCTTTTTCTTTTTTTTATCTTTGTTCTCATCATCCTCATCCTTGTCGCCTTCTTCCATGCGCTGTTTGAATTTTTCATGATTGGCTTGGATGTATTCGTTTTTAGGATTCAACTCGAGAGCGATTTCATATTCTTTTCCCGCTTCTTCCCAGAGCCCTTTTTTTTCGTATGCCACAGCCAGGTTGTTGTGAGCGGATGAGGAATCCGGCTCAAGCTGAACAGCTTTTTTCCACCGGAAAATGGCTTCATCCCAAAGATCGCGTTGCGCCGCAAGGATTCCGAAATGAAGCTGGGACTTTGGAAAAGGCGGTGCGCAGCGAGTGAAGAGCATAAAAAGAGGCAAAAGGAGCAGGAATAATATAGTTTTTTTATCCATCTCTCTCATAAATAAAATACTTGTTTTGTAAAACTTCGTCAAGAGGACAAAATAATAATGCAATATTTGTACCAAAGGCAACCGGGCATAAATCTCCTATTCCTGGGGAAAAAGTGTACATATTTTAGGACATGTGTTTGATGAATGTAAATTATTCGCGAGAAGGTACTGTTGAAAGAAAATATCTTTACAATCGATAGCAGCCCAACATGCAGGAAACAGCAAAGGGGTTGGTTTTTGATCCCAAGTGTGGTATAAATACTTTTTTCTCGAATCGTCAATAACAGAGAACGTAAGATGCCAAAAGCTTGTGAAATATGTGGAAAGGGCCCGGTCTTTGGGCAAAGCCTTAGTCATTCACATAAGGCTTCCAAGAAGAAATGGAAGCCAAACTTACAAAAAGTCAAAGCAAAAACTCCGGCAGGGACAAAACGAATATGGGTTTGCACAAGATGTCTTCGATCCGGGAAAGTTACAAAAGCCGCCTAGCCTGAATTATCCAGGTTAGACTCTTTCGACAAAAGAAACCTCTTTAATTCCTAATATCTTTTTTATTATTTGCTCAAGATGGTTGATATTTCGGATAATGATCGTCAGTTTGATTTGTGCCTTTTGGCCA
>DAOWCB010000011.1 GCA_030633795.1 Candidatus Aminicenantota bacterium
AAAATGCGGATGCCGTGTTTGACACGATCAAAATTTCCTGGATGATAGAGAGGGAAAAGTGAGCGATTTTAACATTGCTTTGGTAACTGGGGCTGGCCAGGGGATTGGTCGGGGGATATGTTTGAGATTGGCAGAGAAAGGTTTCGACATCGTTGGTGTCGACATCCTCGCAGATCCAGAAAACAAGAACAAGGGGCTTTTCGAAGTCAAACAGAAAGTGGAGGGATTCAACCGAGAATTCTTGCCGGTCCAAGCGGATGTTTCCAGCCTAGATGACCATCAAAAGATACTCGATATGGCTATTGATCGATTCGGAAGGATCGATGTGCTCGTGAACAATGCCGGAGTAGCCCCAGAGAAGAGAACGGATATTTTGGAGACAACACCCGCAAGTTATGATCGTGTTTTAGCCATAAACACTAGAGGGGCTTTTTTCCTGACCCAAAGGATTGCCAAACACATGATCCATCAGGTTGGAGAGGATGCAGAAAAAAAACCTTGCATTATCTTTATTTCATCCATATCCGCTTATGTCTCCTCGCCTTCCAGGCCAGAGTACTGCATTTCCAAAGCAGCGTTGAGCATGGCCGCGAAAATATTCGCCGACCGGTTGGCTGAGTTTGGAATAAATGTGTACGAGGTGCGGCCGGGCATTATCCAGACCGATATGACGGCTCCTGTGAAGGAGACGTATGACAAGCTGATCGCCGAAGGCCTGATCCCTCAGAAGAGATGGGGGGATCCTGCAGATGTTGCTAATGCGGTTGTTTCTTTAGCCCGGGGAGATTTTGCCTACTCCACGGGACTGGTGGTGGAAGTGAGCGGCGGGATGAATATTCAGCATCTATGAGGTTGGTTCGGCCCTTCGGGACTTGTAATGACAGGGTTGTCTATATAAACAGCTTAAGGAGTTTTTAGATGAAAAAATCGGAAAGGGTTTTTAAAAAACTGAGACAAGTCCGGCTAATTGCCTTGTTGAATCCCAAGAGTGCTGAAGAGTGCATTGACACGTATGAGATTTGTGAGGAACTAGGAATTATTCTCGAGATCGCTTTCCGTTCAGAGCATGCCGTTCGAGGCATAAAAGCCATTTTGGACAAATATCCGGCTGCTCTTATCTTGGCGGGAACCGTGATGACGAGAAAGCAGGCCGAGCAGGCTATAGAAGCGGGTATTGCGGGTGTTGTATCAGCCGATTACATTCCTGAAGTTATCGATGTCTGTGTAAGGGAAGATGTCATGGGCATCCCGGGCGGGCTTTCCGATGTTGGCAAACAACTTGTCCAAAAAGCTGAAGGTTATGGATGTTCTATCGAGGAACTTAAGAAAAATTACTCCTATCAATGGGTTTACAAGCTTTTTCCTGCTTTTTCAGGTAGAATCGTGAATATAGATCTGGCAAAAGCATGGAGAGGACCCTTCAAAGACTTGACCGTTGTTTACACGGGAGGGATGACCCTTGAAACTCTGGAACAAGCAACACAAAAAGATCCTCAGGGCATTTTTTGTGCTTCGGCACTGGCAAAACATATCGACGATCCCGAAAAGATGAAAGCAGAAATCAACCGATGGAAGGAGGCCCTCAAACCCGATTCTGCCCTAAAAAAGGAGAAGCCCATTCCAGAAAAACCAATTGCTCCGATTCAAATGCCAAAAATCGTGACTTTTGGCGAAATGATGGTCCGCCTGTCTCCGCCCAAAGGAGTGCGTCTCCAGCAGGCAAAGGAGTTCGATATCCACTTCGGCGGGGCAGAAGCCAATGTCGCTGTTTCTTTGGCTCAATTCGGGATGCATTCCTGTTTTATTAGTGCCTTTCCCAACAATGATCTGGGGCACAATGCGTTGGGCACTTTAAAAGGGTTTGGAGTGGACACCCAGTTCATCGTGAGAAAAGGGAAACGGATGGGGATTTATTATTTGGAGCATGGACATGGACCAAGGCCGTCGAAGGTGATCTACGACCGGGAGCATTCGGCAGTTTCCGCATTTGGTCCGGAAGATGTGGATTGGGAGAAGGTCTTGGATGGAGCTCGCTGGTTCCATTGGACAGGGATCACTCCTGCTCTTAGCGATTCTTTGCTGGCTACCCTACGCAATGGATTGGAGATGGCCAAAAAAAAGGGGATCACTGTCAGTTCAGACCTGAACTTCCGGAAAAAGCTGTGGACAGAAGAAAAGGCTCAAATGGTCATGACAGACCTTATGTCCTATGTGGATGTCCTGATCGGAAATGAGGAGGATCCCACGCGGGTTTTCGGCATCCAACCTGTAGGAACGGATTTCGAATCAGGAAAACTCAGCATGGAAGGCTATGAAAAATTGACGAAAGCTCTGATGGACGAGTTCGGTTTTAAAAAAGTCGCTATCACTTTGAGGGAAAGCATCTCTGCCTCTGAGAATTTTTGGTCTGCCTGTCTTTTCGATGGGGAAAAGTTTATCCAAGGGCCCAGATATCATGTGCAGATCATGGATCGTGTAGGAACAGGGGATGCCTTTGCAGCCGGTTTGATTTACAGCCTTCTTCAAGGAAAGAAGGGTAGAGAAGCCTTGTCGTTCGCGGTGGCAGCCGCCTGTTTGAAACACTCCATCTGGGGAGACTTCAACATTGTCAGTGTCGAGGATGTGGAACGTTTGGCTGCCGGTGATACAACAGGCCGGGTCCAGCGATAAATAGGAGATAAAAGCATGCCAGAACAGCAGAAATTTCAAGGATTTTCCAGGGAGACCGTCAAATTTCTAAGCGGTCTCAAGAAAAATAACACGAAAAAATGGTTTCAAGATCACAAACAGGACTATGAGACCTTTGTGATGCAGCCTGCCAGGGCTTTTGTGATGGCCATGGGGGAAAAACTGAGGACTCGAGTTCCAGACATCGTCGCTGTCCCGAAAATCAACAAGTCGCTTTTTCGGATAAACCGGGACACTCGGTTCAGCCCGGACAAATCTCCGTATAAGACCAACATCGGGATTTTCTTTTGGGAAGGCAACCGGCCGCGGATGGAATGTTCGGGTTTTTATTTTCACCTGGAACCCCCCATCCTGATGTTGGGAATCGGTATCTATATGTTTCCCAAATATTTGTTCGACACGTACAGAAATTCTGTCGTAAATGCCAAACATGGCAAGGACCTGGCCGAAATCGTGGCTATAATCAAAAAGAAAAAGGAGTATCAAATCGGGGGGAAACACTACAAACGGGTCCCTACCGGTTTTGATCCCTCGCACCCCCATGCCGATCTCCTGCTGCACAACGGTCTTCATATGGGCGTTGAATTGTCGATCCCCGAGGAATTCTATTCCAAAAAACTGGTGAACTATTGCTGGAGAAAATTCCAACCCCTGCTTCCCCTTCATTCCTGGCTTGTGGCCATGACACGCCGGTACCGGAAAGGTCTCTGAATATATCAAATCTGCGATGGTAGATTTTGAGGATTATCGATAAGAGGAGAACTAAATGAAAGACAGGACCCTGTATTTGATCTGCAATGCCCATTTGGACCCTGTGTGGCTCTGGGAGTGGGAGGAGGGAGCAGCCGAAACGCTTTCGACTTTCCGTACCGCAGCCCAACTGTGTGAGGAGTTCGAAGAATTTGTTTTCACCCATAACGAAGCCCTCCTCTACCAGTGGATCGAGGAATACGAGTCTGAATTGTTCGTCAAGATCAAGGAGCTGGTGAAAAAGAAAAAATGGCATATCTTGGGAGGATGGTATGTCCAACCCGATTGCAACATGCCCTCAGGGGAGTCCTTTGTCCGGCAGATATTGGTTGGCAAAAATTATTTCAAAAAGAAGTTCGGTGTTGAGCCAAAAACAGCCATCAATTTTGATTCCTTCGGCCATACACGGGGCCTTGTGCAAATCCTGAAAAAGGCAGGCTACACATCTTATCTTTTCTGCCGTCCTGACCAGAATTGGCTCCCCCTTCCTGCAGAGGATTTTATGTGGTTGGGATACGATGGTTCTGAGATCGTCACCCACCGGGCTACAGAGCATTACAATTCCCCCAAAGGGCAGGCTGCACAAAGGATCCAAAAATGGACTCGGGACAATCCTGACCGCACATTCGGAATTCTTCTCTGGGGCATCGGTAATCATGGAGGCGGACCATCCCGGGAGGATCTCAAGCAGATCCGGAAATTAGTGACCAAAAAGAAAAATTGGGATATCCGCCATGGGACTCCAGAGGACTATTTTTTGGCCCTCAAGAAACAGCAGGACAAACTTCCCCGCTATTCCCAAGATCTCAATTCCTGGGCTGTGGGATGCTACACATCCATGGCGACCGTGAAGAAAAAACACAGGGACATGGAAAATCTTTATTATGGTACAGAAAAAATGGTCACTCATGCCGCTTTGTTGGGATTGATGTCCTATCCACGGGAAAGACTTAAAGAGGCCCTGGAAGACCTTCTGTTTTGTGAATTCCATGATATCCTGCCCGGTTCTGGTATTCCAGAAGTGGAAGAGCATGCCCAGCAAAGGCTGGACCATGGGCTAGAGATTCTTTCTCGTTTGAGAGCACGTTCCTTTTTCGCTCTGCTTGCAGGGCAACCGCGAGCTAAAGACGGAGAGTTCCCTATCTTTGTGTACAATCCCCATCCCTTCCTGTTAAAACAGACCGTGGTCTGTGAATTTCAGCCCCATGAGCCCCATTTTGATGAACAATCACGATTGGTTCCCGAGGTGTGGGATCACCGAGGGAAAAAGCTGCCATCCCAACTGGAAAAGGAGAGCAGCACCCTTTCTGTGGAATGGCGGAAAAGGATCGCGTTTAAGGCCGATTTGAAACCGGGTCAGATGAATCGTTTCGTATGTCGGCTGAAAAACAAAACATCGGATCCGGAGCCCTCAATAAAAGAAAAACCATTGCTCGTGTTGAGGTCGGACAGAGCGGAGTGGACCGTCAGGACGACCACAGGATTGATCGAATCGTATAAGGTCAACGGGATAGATTTCTTGAAAGCTCGGGCTTTTCAAACATTGGTGATGGAGGATAATCCTGATTCTTGGGGCATGAAGGTGCGCTCTTTCCGCAATTATGAAGGTAAATTTTCGGCCCTCCCCGAGCAGGAGTGCGCCCGATTCGCCGGCGTGGCCGGCTCTAAATTAAAAAATGTGCGAATCATCGAAGATGGCCCGGTGCGGACGATGGTCGAAGCATTATTCCGGTTCAATCAATCCTATATCTGCCAGAGGTACATGTTTCCTAAAAAGGGGAGTGCGTTTGAGGTCGAAATCCGCGTGCTCTGGAATGAAAAGGATCGTATGCTAAAAATGGCTGTACCCTCAATGTTTCGCAACGGGAACTGCAGGGGACAGGTGGCCTACGGTGTGCAAGAATTCGAACCGACTGAGGATGAGCTGGTTGCCCAGAAATGGATGAGCGTGGTTTCTTTGGACAATCAATATGCTTTAACTGTGATAAACGACAGAATTTACGGATTTGATTATAAAAACGGAGAATTGCGTATTTCTCTCCTGCGTTCGCCAGCTTATGCGGCCGATACCGGAGACTCCAGTTCCCTAAGCAAACAAGATCGATGCCTCCCCCGGATGGATCAAGGGGAAAGGATTTTCCGCTTCTGGATAAACGGCGGAAAAGCGAAGGAACGCCTGGCACTCATAGACCGAGAAGCTCTGGCTATGAATGAGCGTGTGATGGCATTATGCTGTTTTCCTTCCGGTGAAGGAAAGGAGATAGTTCCCAGTCTAATCCTGAGCGATAAGGCCATTCAAGTCACAGCCTTCAAGATGGCGGAGGATAAAAATTGGCTCGTTTTCCGTCTTTTTGAACCTACGGGCAGGATCAGAAAAACCCAAGTTGCCATTCCTGGTTTGAAAATGGTCTTTGACTTGTCCTTGGGTGCATTTGAAATCAAAACCATTGCTGTGGATTTGGGATCCAAGGAGATGTTTGAGCTGGATTTGGTTGAGAGAAAACTCAAAACACAAGGTTCGTTGTTCAAACCTGAGTGACAAATGATATGAAACAGAAGGAAAAAAAACCGGTTTCTGTGGTTCTGGTAGGAATGGCTGGTATGGGACAGTCCTATCTTGAAATCCTGTTGGAAGGTTTCCCTTCGGAAGAAGTCGAAGTTCAGTCTGTCGTCGAACCCTTTCCGGAGCGATCCGCGTATGTAGAAGAACTGAAGGATCGAGGGATTCCTGTCCTGGAATCAATAAGCCAAATGTATGAAGGGGGAAGGTCTCCGGACCTTGTGGTTGTCTGTTCCCCGATTCACCATCATGTGTCCCAAACATCCTTTGCCCTGGAACAGGGGAGCTGTGTGCTGTGCGAAAAGCCCATCGGCGCGACGATCCAGGATGCCGAACTGTTGATCAAAGCAACGGAGATCGCAGATCTTTGGGCGATGCTCGGATACCAATGGTCCTACTCCCGAGCGATCCAAGCCCTCAAGAGTGATGTTAAAAGCGGAAAGTTCGGGAAACCGATCCGGTTGAAAACCCTGTGTTTTTGGCCCCGAGATGAGGCATATTACAAAAGGAATGATTGGGCGGGGAAGATCAAAGATGCCCAGGGAAAATGGGTGTTGGACAGCCCGGCCAACAATGCCATGGCCCACTTCCTCCACAACCTTTTTTACATACTCGGGGACAAACTCGATGGGTGTGCCATGCCATCTGAAGTCACGGCCGAACTCTACAGGACGTATCCGATCGAAAATTACGACACAGTTGTCTGCCGAGCGTTTACACGCGAAGACGTGGAAATTTTGTTCTATGCTTCCCACACCACATCCGATGATTTGGGGCCGATGTTTGTCTTTGAATTTGAGAAGGCCACAATAACCTACGGCGAGGTCACCGACGACATCATAGCCAAAGATCACAAAGGAAACACAAAACATTATGGGTCCCCTGAGGCAGAACATCCCCTGCGCAAATTGTTCGAAGCTGTCGAGACCATACGAGAGCCGAAGGCCATCCTGTGTGGGCCAGAAGCTTCTGTTGGGCAAACGCTGTGTATGAACGGAATGCAGGAATCTGTTTCCTCAATTATGGATTTCCCCGATTCCAGGATAAACTCTGATCCTGAATGTGGCAGGAGGTGGGTGAAAGATCTTCTCCAGGAGCTTCAGGATTGTTACAAAAAGGGGATCCTTCCGATTGAGGCGAAACTGGACTGGGCCCGCCCCGGAAAACCTGTGAACCGCAAAAGCTACCACCACTTTCCTGGGGGGAAATAGCGTGAATTCTCGCCGGCTCGTTCAAAAAACCCTGTGTTTCGATAAGCCAGAAAGAATACCCCGGCACAAAGGGATCCTGCCCTGGGCCGAGAAAAACTATCCTGAATTCGTGCAGAGGCTGCATGAGATGTTTCCGGACGATGTTGTGCCTGCTCCTTCAGTTTATATAGAACACTTGGATACAAGAGGCGATCGCTATAAAAAAGGAACCTATATCGATGAATGGGGTTGCATTTTCTCCAATCCTTTGGACGGTGCTATCGGAATTGTCCAAACTCCGCTAGTGGCCGATTGGCAGGACTTGGATAAGTTTAATCCCCCCCAGGCCACCCTCAGCATCGACAGGGAAGTGGTCAATTCCTTTTGTCGACAAACCGACCACTTTGTCTTGATGGGATCGTTTGTGCGTCCCTTTGAACGGTTCCAGTTTATACGCACCATGGAACATGCTCTTATCGATCTCGTTGAAAAACCTCCAGAGCTTTTTGAACTCCTCAACAGGATTCACCAGCACTATCTCAAGGAAGTGGAAGTTTGGGCCTCGACAGAAGTGGATGCGATATCTTTGATGGACGACTGGGGAACCCAGCAAGGATTGATTGCATCCCCCGATGTGTTTCGTCAGATATTTCTTCCGATGTACAAAGAATACGCGGAAATTGCCAGGTATCATGGCAAGTACCTGTTCATGCATTCGGATGGGTACATCATGGATATCATGCCGGATTTGATCGAGACGGGAGTGGATGCTCTCAATGCCCAGATTTTTTGTATGGGAGTCAAGGAACTTGGGGAAATGTACCGTGGAAAAATCACCTTTTGGGGAGAGATCGACAGACAGAACCTTTTGCCCCATGGAACGCGTCAGGACATTCAGCAGGCTGTTTATGAAGTTTGGCTCAATCTGTATCAAAATGGTGGGGTAATCGGCCAGTGTGAGTTCGGTTTGGAGGCTAATCCCGAAAATATATTCACCGTGTATGAAACTTGGGATGCGTTAAGCAAGACGGAAAGAAAAGCATGAGGATCAACAAACATGTTGTGGGAGTGTCCAATATTCCGTGTTTTTTCGGGGCGGCTTAGCTAGCTTTGCGTGAATTGGGTATCATGGATTTTTAGTACTGTGGAGGTCGGTATGAAGGTCAGCGAGGTTTTGCGACAGGTCAGACAGGTGAGGATTCCTAAAAAGGGTTTTCCCGTTGAGGAAACGATAGCAAAGGAACTTTTAGGATCGTGTGATAACCGAGCTGATGTGATAAAGGTCGACGATTCCGGATTCGTTTCTGAGGAAGGAACCCTTTATATCGCAGTCGTTCCGAAAGGCCTTCGTGCACGGCTGGATCATCAGGGATTGGCATTCTCTTCCCAAGATGATTGGGTGTCCATAAACAGTGACGTCAATCAATGTTTATGGCTTCTGAGCTCCAAACCCTATTTTCTCTATACAGGATTTACCCAGCTGATCGAGCATTTTTTGAAAAAAAAAGTTGCCGGTGTCTTGCCTTGGATGCAGGAAATGAGTTTTTCTGTCGAAAAATCGACTTTCGATCTTTTCCTCACCCAATATGCCCGGCTAATCCGGGATTTTGACCGGGAAAAATACATTCGGGAATATGCCCGTTTAGGATTCACCCATATCGAGGTCAATGCTCTGGCATCTTCCTTCCCGTGGGAGAAAGGTGTCCCTGGGGAATTTTATGCGGATTTCTACACTTATTGCCCGGCTCTCGACCAATTCGTATCAAGCCGGTTGAATCAGGGAATTTATCCAGCGGAATATCTTGAGAGCAATCTGAAGCTGCTGAAGGACAACGCCAGGCTGGCTTTAAAGTACGGACTTGTTCCTGGATTGCTTTGTTTTGAGCCCCGCTCCGTTCCCGAAACCCTGTTGGAAAAATACCCCACACTCAGGGGGGCACGCGTAGACCATCCATTCCGCAGTTTTAAACCTCGGTACAATCTTTCGATTGCACATCCTATTGTTCAAAAGCATTATCAGGAACTTTTGATCAAGTTGATGAAAGAGGTTCCGGAATTGGGCTTCATGACGATCTGGAGCAATGACAGCGGAGCCGGCTTCGAGCACACCAAGTCGTTATATGTGGGCCGCAATGGCGGGGCTTTCCTGATACGGGAATGGAAGGACGATGAGGCGATCGCCGAAGTTGCAGCTGCGAATATCATTCGCTTTTTTGCCCTTTTGCGGGATGCCGGATCCCGGATCAATCCGGGATTCCGTATCGTCACCCGGTTGGAATCTTTTTATGGCGAGAGAGATCACCTTTGGCCGCAACTGGAAGAACGGGTGGATGTGGAGGTGAATTCATTGCTGGTCAAAGGATGGGAATCAATTTATCCCCATCCTCGATACTCTGATGTCAAAGTTGTGGGTTCGGCCTATCAAAACACGCTGATGGACAAAGAAACGGGTGCGATGAATGAGTTGAATTCCCGGAACAGCCGGTCTTATTTTTATCATGCTTTTGGATGCCACACCAACCACGAACCTCTCTTGGGGATCCCGTTCCCATGGCTCACTTTTGAGAAATTGCAGGCTTTTGCCGAACAGGGCGTGAGGACTCTAGCTCATGTCGGCGGCATCCATCCTCCGGATAAGGTGCCCTATGCCGTGAATCAAGAAATATTCCGGCTCTTCCAGTTGAATCCATCCTTGGACATCGAAGAAGCTGTCCAGAAAATGGCTTTGCGATACGCTGGACGAGCAAATGCAGATGATTTGGTTGAAGGATGGCGGCTTGTGGAGCAAGCCATACGGGCTTTTATCCCTCTTTCCATCTATTCCCATTATGGTGTCGTCTGGCAGAGGCTTTTTGTGCGGCCGCTTGTTCCGGATATCGACAGGATCCCAGAATCGGAGAGGGCCTACTATGAGTCGCAAATGTGCACCTCCATCCATAATCCCAACAGGGTAGACTTGGCCCAGGACGTGCTGTTTGAGCTTGTCACGAAGGACTATGCGCACAAGGCTTTTTTAAGGATCGATGCAAATGTCTGGACCCCCTTGGAATCGGCGATCAGTTTTTTCAAAGAAAAGAAAGAAGAGGCAACAAGCACAGGAGATCAAAAAGCCGCATCGGTCTTTGAAGATCAGTATTTTCGGGCACGTGCTCTGAAGTGTTTGTACACAACATTGAGGAACATGGCTGTTTGGATATATGCCGTGCAAGAATACCAGGATGCTGGCGATCCCAGTGCTGGAGCAACTGCCCGTAAACTTCTGGATGAGATGATGGAAAAAGAGATCCGAAATTGCAGAGAGTTGATCGAGCTATGGAACGAGTCTCCGATAGAATGGATGATCATTTCCGGTACAGAGGAAACCCCATTCATCCATGCTGCGAATTTTGCTGAATTGCTCGAAAAAAAGATCACGCTGATGGAAAATCATCGCAAAGATGAACCATCCCTCGATCCGGATTACATGTTCAGGTTAGCCGATAATCCATATTAGTATTAGGGGACGTCCCCAATTTCCTTTTCCAGGATCTGCAAAACGGAATAGTTCCAACCGGCAGGACCGCTGCCTGGTGATTTGATTAGATTGTCCAATGTTATGTTAGGGTTGTGACTCCCATCCGGTTTTTTGACCAACACAGGAAAATCCACAATTTGAAGCATGGGCAAATCATTCTGGCTATCCCCAAGGCCCAGGGTCTTGACCTTGTCGTATGCTCTTCTGGAAATGTCCGTGAGGTATGAGACGGCCTTTCCCTTATCACTTTCTCCGATGAGATGATAAAATCGTCCGCCTTGGATGATCTGGAGATGATTCTCATTCGCGATCTCTCGGATTTTTTCCAGTTTTGTTTTGTCTTTCAGGAGGAAAGGCTCATCGTATTCCCTCTCTTTTGCCAGGATGCCTTCATCTGGAGGAATCTCGCAAAGATTAGCCACTTCCTGGGCTGATATATCACCGAATCCTCTCACCGTATTGGGAAATCTAGACTGTATTTTCTGCAATGTTCCCCTGATTTTGTGGTAGGGAGTGCCAAACTCGATTATCAAATATTTAAAGTCTTTTCGTGTAAAAGGAAACTCAAAGGAAAAATAGTCCAAAGGAACAAAAATGGCCCCGCCATTCTCGGATATGAAGGGATGCGTGTTGTCGAGCCGTAATCGAAACTTTTCAATTTCGGCCCGGGTTTTGCTCGAGCAAATGATTAAAGGAATGTTGTTGTCTTTCAGAGCATCGAGAGCGGGAAGAGCTGGTTCATATGAATAGGTATGATAGTCCGCAAGCGTGCCGTCGAGATCGGTGAAAACAATTAGCTGTCCAGTTTTTCGCATGTCGATAAAATAAATTAATTTAAATCTAATAAAGATTTATGTTGATGTCAAAAAAAATATCATTTTTTTTATGAATAATTCAGGTGGTTCTCTTCCATTTTGTGTGTGTGAACTTAAAGGTCAAAGGTCTATCAGGCATGCCGAATGCTCTAATACGTTGAAGATAAAAGTAGCGTCATTATTAGACAAACTTGGTGATGGTTTCAAAATTCTTGAGCTGGGAGAAATGTTGAACGCTTGCTGATTAAAGCAATATTAAAAGGAGGGGATTTATTTCTCCTCCTTTTTTTGCCTAAAATTCAGTAAAAAAAGCTCAATCCCGCTTGGTGGTTCTTTTGTAGTTAGGAGATAATGCCTCTCTTACATCTTCTACTAATATAAAAGCTCCTCCATCCTCTTTGAGAAGTAGATCTATTCGTTGTGCTAATCCCATGGTTATATAGAGCTTATCTACTTTTTCTGAGTAGAATAAAAGTTTCTTCTTTAATGTTAAAAGCTCTTCCGATTCAATCCCTGTTGCTTTGTTTTTAATTTCAAATAATGCGCTTCGTAGTTGTTCAATTGAGGTATCTGGGTATAGAACTACGGACTTCGGTTGACATGTTTGTTCCAGCAGATAGACTTGGATCGGGAGGAAATTGTAATGACA
>DAOWCB010000078.1 GCA_030633795.1 Candidatus Aminicenantota bacterium
CGGGTGGGATGATCGAGGGGAAAAAGTTAAAAGCTGTTATTCCAGGTGGCATGTCAGCTCCAATCCTGACGGCTGATGAGATCGATATTAATATGGATTTCGATTCATTGGTAGAAGCCAAATCCATGCTAGGCTCTGCCGCAATTATCGTGATTGATGAGGAAACATCCATGTTGGATGTACTGAAGCGTGTCACAAAATTTTATTCTCATGAATCATGTGGCCAGTGCACACCCTGTCGGATCGGGAATTCGTGGATAAACAAGATAGTTAAACGGATGGCCGATGGAAACGGAAAAAGAGAAGATTTAAATAAAATTATCCAGCTGGCAAACAACATGTTGGGCAAAACTCTATGTCCGTTGGGAGATGCAGCTGCCATGCCCGTTTTGTCCATCATACAGAAATTTCGTGATGAACTTGAATCTTATATTCCTTTAGGAAACTGAAGGCAGGAGAAATACAGGAGATGGCGAAGATTTTTATCGATGAGAGAGAGATTGATGTTGCAGAGGGCACAACTATACTGAAAGCTGCTAAAAGTGCCGGCTTGAATATTCCTCATCTCTGTTATCACAAAGCGTTTATCCCTGAAGGCACCTGCCGGATGTGTTTGGTTGAGATAGAAGGGATTCCCAAACTTGAGTTGGCATGTTCCACTCAAGTACGGGACGGAATGGAAGTTTCGACGAAGAGCGAGAGCGTCATCGAAGCGCGGAAGGGCGTTTTGGAATGCCTTCTGGCTGACCATCCTATCGATTGTCCTATCTGCGATAAAGCTGGAGAATGCAAACTTCAAGATTATTATGAAGAGTACGGATTATTCGAGAGCGAATTCAATGAGGAAAAAGAGAAGAGGCAGAAAAAGATCGAGATAGGGAAAAATCTTATTCATGACCAGGAACGATGTGTGTTATGCCGCCGGTGTGTCCGCTTCCTCAGAGAAATAACAAAAAACGAAGAATTGGGTGTCTTCCAACGTGGCGTCCATACAGAAGTGAGCACGTATGAGGGGATTCTTGTTGACAATAATTATTCCGGCAACTTGGCTGAAATCTGTCCTGTTGGTGCTATCACTGACAAGGATTTTAGGTTCAAAGCTCGATCTTGGTTTTTGCAAAGAAGTGAATCCATTTGTCCTCTGTGCAGCAGAGGATGCAACATCTATGTGGAATCCCATCAGGGATTTTCTCGATTTTCACTCCCAAAAAGAGTTTACAGGATTCGAACTCGAGAAAATCAGATAATCAATGGTTTCTGGATTTGTGATAAAGGCCGATATGAGTATTCCTATCTTGATCAGGAAAGGCTCGATAATATTGTCGTGAACAACTCCCAGGATTCTCACTCATGGCCAGAAATCACATCCCTTATTGCAGGGGAAATAGGACGTCTATATCATATGAAGAGATCAGCTCACATAGGGCTTATTCTACAATCGTGGCTTTCGAACGAAGAGTTATTCCTTATAGATAAAATATTCCGTAATGACATCAACATCGAGAAAATCTGTTTCCTCGATCCACCGGAGGAAGCCGCAGACGATTTCCTCTTAACTGCTGAAAGAACGCCAAACAGACGAGGCGCAAAAGAGCTTGGGTTTGATTTGCAGCCTGCCAATTGGGAAAAATTCTTAGAAGATGTTGATTTACTTTTTGTTTTTGCTTCTCCTATTAGGGATGATACGGATTTTAGCCTGCTAAAGGCCGCTTTGGACAAGATAGAAAAAACAGTTCTTTTTGCATCCCACAATCATGAAATCAACTCCTCATTCGATATCGTTTTGCCCATGTCGTTGATTGCAGAAAAGGGAGGCTCCCTGACCAATATTGTCGGAAGTGTGCAAGGTTTCTCTAATGCATTGGATGCCCCGGGGGATTGCAGGCCTGCATGGCAATTTCTCGTGGAATTAGGCAATAAATTAGCGTTAAATATTGATTTTTATAACCAATTTTCAGATCCAGAAAGCATTCGAGAAGTGATGAAAAAAGAAATTTCGTTTTTTAGAGAAAAACAGTGAGTGATTGGATTATTATACTTATTAAGATTATTTGTGCACTGGTCTGGTTTCTTGTGATAGCCCTCTATTTAACCTGGGCGGAGAGAAAAGAGAGTGCTGTCATACAGGATAGGATCGGAGCAAATAGAGCCAATATCTGGAAGTTTCGAGTCATAGGGCTTTTCCAACCTTTTGCCGATGCCATCAAGATGATTTTTAAGGAAGATTTCACACCAAGCTTCTCGAGAAAATTTCTGCATAATCTTGCCCCTTTCGTTTCATTTTTCTTCGTGGCTATAACGATCTCAGCAATCCCCTTTGGGGATGTTCTCCGGATCGGAGGACGAGAGATCAAACTTCAAATCGTTGACTTTAATGTGAGCCTACTGTTTGTGTTGGCCATGTTATCACTGGGGATTTACGGCATCATTCTTGCCGGTTGGAGTTCGAATAACAGATACACACTTATCGGAGGAATGAGAGGAGCGGCTCAACTTATCTCATACGAAGTGGCATTGGGTCTTTCGTTGATCGGCCTGATTCTGGTTTATCCATCTTTGAAACTCTCTGCGATCGTCCACTTCCAGGGTGAATTGCTTTGGGGATGGCTTCCTAAATGGGGTGTATTTCTCCAGCCATTGGGATTGTTGATCTTTTTCTTCGCAGCACTTGCCGAGACCAAGAGAGTTCCGTTTGATCTTCCGGAAGGAGAAAACGAAATCGTCGGATTTTTCACCGAATACTCTGGACTCAAGTGGGGACTCTTCATGTTCACGGACTTCATGGAAGTGCTGATAGTATCCTGCCTCTTGACAACTCTGTTCTTCGGAGGATGGCAGGTTCCTTGGTTGTATGCCGATGGATTCCATTTTCCTTGGGGAGGGGAGTGGCTTTTACCCCACGGGATCGTGGTGGCCTTCCAGGTTTTGGCATTCAATTTGAAAGTCTTTTTTTTCTGCTGGCTTCAAATTTTGATCCGCTGGACCTACCCGCGATTCCGGTACGATCAGGTGATGGATTTGGGTTGGAAATTGCTGGTGCCTCTTAGTTTGGTCAATATCGCCGGAACTGCGATTTTATTGAGTTTAATAGGATGATTAAAGCATTAGGTTATTTTATCGAGATTATAAAGGGAAGTCTTATCACAACGCGCCATTTTATGGTGAATATGTGGTTCCACACTCTGAAACTTTTCAGGATAAAAACAAAAAGGAAGGGCGCTGTTACGATCCAGTATCCTGAGGAGAAAAGAGACATCGCCTCCAGGCACAGAAGTTTGCACAGACTCCTCAAAAGGGAAGATGGCAAACCGCGTTGTGTGGTCTGCATGCTCTGTGTAACCGTATGTCCTTCGGAATGCATCTATGTAGAAGCTGCTGAAGATCCTGACCCTGAGGTTCAAAAAGTTCCGTCCACTTTTATCATCGACCTAAGCCGGTGCTGTTTTTGTGGATTTTGTGTGGAGGCATGCCCGGAGGATGCGATCCGGATGGATACAGGGCAGATCGAGTTCGCCGAGTACTCCCGCGACAAATTGATTTATGATCTCGAAAAACTCACGGGATGACAGTCGATAAAATATCTCTGGGGAAATTCACAATTTATGGATTGCGTGATGGATATTTCTACCTGGATGGCGGCACGATGTTCGGGGTGGTTCCCAAAGTGTTGTGGGAGAAAATTTATGCTCCCGATGAACAAAACCGGATCAAAATGGGGCTCAATTCCCTTCTGATCCAGACGGATCAAACGTTGGTTCTTGTGGAGACGGGCATCGGTCCAGGGCTAGACGCAAAGGGTACTTATTTTTATTCGGTGGAGAGAGAACCCGGTCTTTTGGGGGAGATCAAAAATCTTGGTTTCAATCCCGAAGACATTGATTATGTGATTAACACTCACCTCCATTTTGATCATTGCGGGGGAAATACATTCCAAAATGATGAAGGCGAATGGGTTCCAACTTTTCCCAAGGCCGAGTACATCATCCAAAAGGGCGAATGGGAGTATGCGCTGGAGCCCTGTTTTAGGGACAAACCGAGTTACATGCGCAACAACTTCCTCCCTCTGGAAGAGTTTGGTTGCCTTCGACTGGTAGAGGGGAACACTCCGATCACACAAGGAGTAGAAGTTATCTTGGCGCCCGGACACACGGCCTATCACCAATGCGTGAAAATTTCCTCAGATAATGAGGGGTTGTTTTTTTTAGGAGATATGGTGCCGATGTCCGCTCATGCGGGCCTATCCTACATCATGAGTTATGACCTTTATCCTTTAGAAACTCTCGTAAATAAAAAAAAGTACTTCGAATATGCCATTTCTGAGGAATGGATCGTTGCCTTTGTCCATGACGCCCAGCTCTTTTTTGGAAAGGTTAAACAGAAGGACAACAAATATTCCATTTTGCCTATAAATGAACTATCCTGATCATTTTTAATAATCCTGATAGATTTTAAGATGTTTCTGCTATAATGAAGAGGAAAAGATTTACGATGAGCGAGAATAAAGACAAGATTGCCTGTCATGTGTGCAAGAAAATGATTCCGAAGGCCACAGCCGTGCATGCAGAAGGGGAGGAGTACGTTCTCCATTTTTGCAACTTGGACTGTATGGACTATTGGAAAAAAGAAAAAAAAGACGAAAAAAGAGAGACAGAAATAAAAAAATAATCTCTATTCCTTACCGAAATACCGAAGAATCACACCCCTATCATCGAAGAACCGACAAAAGTAAAAGAAGGGGAACCGTTTGAAGTGAGTGTTGAAGTCGGGAAATTACTGGCTCACCCCAATGAAAATGGCCACTTTTTGGAGTGGATCGAGCTTTATTCTGGTGACACATTATTAGCGAGAGTCAACTTAGAGCCGAGATGGACAGTTCCTAATGTCAAATTTGTGGTCGCTCTCGATCATGGCCATGCTCTGGTTGCCAAGGAAAGATGCAATCTGCATGGTGTATGGGAAAGTCAGCTGTGGGAACTTTTTCCTACTCCTGTGCGTATATCATTGAGAGAATACAATTGAGGAGGCCCAAGTGTTTAAGAAGATTCTGATAGTGGTGATAATCCTCGCCGTCATATCCATTGCTGTGTTTATTGCAGCCAAGACCAAAAACAATGGTGAAGAAGATGGCATCCGATTAATAAAGGTCGAACGCGGAGACATTGTCGAGAAAGCTCTGGCTATAGGCAGGATCGAGCCTGAAAAGGAAATTGCCGTGAAATCCAAGATTTCCGGGATTGTCAAAAACGTTTTTGTCGAAGTCGGGGATCTAGTCAAAACAGGTCAGCCTCTGATGGAGATCAAGCCCGATCCCACACCTCTCGAATATGCCGAAGCCAAAAGGAACTCTGAAATTGCTTTAGCCATTTTTAAAAATGCGAGCAGCGAGTTTGATCGCATGAAAAAACTCCTCGAATCACAGTTGATCTCTCATAGGGATTTTGACTTTGCAGAAAACGATTACACACAGTCCAAACTGAGGCTAAACATGGCTCAGGAAAGATTGGCTTTGATCGATCAAGGAAGCACGAAAGTGGCGGGTCGTCAAGTGGATACGGTCATCAAGTCACCGGTAGCCGGGACTGTTCTGGAAAGAAGAGTCAATGAAGGAGATCCCGTCGTTCCGTTGACTTCCTATCAGGCAGGAACCGAATTGCTCCTGTTGGCAGATATGGATAGCCTTATCTTCAAAGGCACGGTGGATGAGATCGATGTTGGAAAACTCGAACAGGGTATGGAAGCAGAACTGAAAATCGGGGCTATTCCTGACGAGGATATTTGGGGAACACTTTCCAGGATTTCTCCGAAGGCAAAAAAGCAGGAAAATGCAACTTTGTTTAATGTTGAGATCGATATCACAAAAAAAGGGAATAAGGTCATAAGGGCAGGGTATTCTGCCAATGCTGAACTTTTAATCAACAAAGCAGCGGATACTTTATTCATTCCAGAGAGATTGGTGGTGTTTGAGGAGAATCGCACGTATGTCGAGGTGCAGAATGCAGCTGGTAAGATCGAAAAAAAGGAAATAAAAACCGGTTTGAGCGATGGCATTAATGTGGAAATTCTTGAAGGTCTCCTTCAAGGGGAAGAAGTGGTGGAAAATCCTCCCAAGGAAATCAAATGAAATCCTTGATGTTCATATCTCAATTTTTCCGGGATATCCGATCACAAAAATTGAGAACCTTTTTGACTATTTTCGGGATCATATGGGGAACTATTTCCGTCGTCCTTCTGCTGGGATTTGGAGTCGGGCTTGGCAGGCAGATGAAAAAAAGTTTTCATGGCATGGGAGAAGGATTGATTATCCTCTGGCCTGGAAGGACAAGCATGCCATTCGAAGGCCTCAACAAAGGAAGAACCATGAGTTTTCGTGAAGAGGATGCCTTTCTTCTCAAAAGGGAAATTTCCCAGATCAAACATATAAGCCCTGAATATGCACGAGGAAGCGTGCAGTTGAAAAGCGAAAAAAATACTTATTCCGTGTATCTAAGAGGAGTGTATCCTGTTTATGGGGAAATGAGGAACACCATCCCGGAAAGGGGAGGGCGGTTTCTCGACCCGATAGACATCGAACATAAAAAACGATCTATTTTCCTGGGATCGACGGTTAAGCAGGAACTCTTTGGGGATGAACCGGCTGTAGGGCGTTTGGTCACTTTGAATTCGGTCCCTTTTCAAGTCGTTGGAGTTTTGATC
>DAOWCB010000185.1 GCA_030633795.1 Candidatus Aminicenantota bacterium
CCTGGCAGCACCGCTATTCTGTATTTAGGCATTGCTTTCTCCATTATTTTTTTCTCTCTCCATTTTTTTCTTAATATAAGGTATCAGACCCCCGGCATTCAGGATTTGAAGAACGGATTCGGGAAGAGGAGCGAACTCAAAAACACCCTTTTGACTCTCGATCACACCTGTTGCAAAATCGATAGAAATTTCATCCCCTCCCTGGATGTTATCCACAGCTTCACTGCACTGCACGACCGGCAACCCTTGGTTTATGGCATTGCGAAAAAAAATGCGGGCAAAGGATTTGGCTATGACAGCTTGGACGCCGGCATGCTTTAAACAGATAGCTGCTTGCTCTCGGGAACTTCCGCACCCGAAATTTTTCCCAGCCACTACAATGTCCCCGGGTTTGACCTTGTGAGTAAATTCAAGATCCAAATCCTCGAGAGCATGCTTGGCCATTTCATCATGATCCAGGACAGAATAGGTATACTTTCCGGGGAAAATCACATCTGTGTTGACACTGTCCCCATATCTCCAGACCTTTCCTTTGCTCATGCGTATTTCCTCGGGTCGGCAACCTTCCCTTCCAGAGCAGAAGCGGCAACGGTTGCTGGTGATGCAAGATAAATGGCCGAATCCCGGCTCCCCATTCTTCCCCGGAAATTCCTGTTGGCCGTACTGATGGCTACTTCTCCAGGAGCAAGAATGCCTTGATGTGCCCCTAAGCAAGGACCACATCCTGGATTGAGCACCAAGCACCCGGCATCCACCAGGATCTCCAAATCTCCCTGTTGTAAGGCCTGCAAATATTCCTTCCGTGAAGCTGGGATGGCCAAAACCCTTACGTCAGGATGCACCTTTTTTCCTCTCAGGATCTGGGCAGTCACTTTTAAATCCTCGATACGGCCGTTCGTACAGGTGCCGATGATCGCTTGATGGAAAGGCGTTCCTTGGACCTCAGTGACGGGATACACATTATCCACGGTGTGCGGACAGGCAACCTGGGGCTCGATCTCGGATATATCATAGTCCAAGACTGCCTCATAGTTGGCATCCGAGTCTGAAGCCACCACTTCAAATTCACTCTGAGCTCTTTCCTCAAGCCAGGTTAAGGCTTTTTCATCCGGAACGAAATATCCATTTTTGGCTCCCATCTCAGCAGCCATATTGGCTATGACAAGCCGGGATGCCAAGGAGAAACTTTGGGCCGCTGAGCCTGTAAATTCGATGGCTTTGTAATTAGCGCGATCTGCCCCCTCTTCTCCGATGATTTTAAGGATGACATCTTTTGCAAAAACCATAGCAGGAAGTTTTCCACTAATTTCAATCCGGATGGTTTGGGGTACTTTAAGCCAAATTTCATCGGTCGCCCAGACAGATGCGGCTTCCGAACGGCCGATTCCTGCGGAAAAAGCCCCAAAGGCACCATAACTGGTCGTGTGGGAATCGGCTCCCAAAATCAACTTTCCCGGTAAGGCAAAACCATTTTCGGAAAAAACCTGATGACAGATCCCATGATGTACATCAAAAAAATGGGGAATGCCCTGTTCCTTGACGAACTCTCGGATATCCTTATGATTCTGCGCGTATCTTTCCGAAGAGGCCGGGACCACATGATCCAGGACAATGACGATTTTCTCGGCACATTTGACCCTTTCGATCGCCAGTTTGCGGAATTCCTGGATGATGGCAGCGGAATTATCATGTGATAGGATGTAATCAGGGCTGACGAAAACAATCTCTCCCGCCTCAACCGTCTTTCCGGCTTTGGCACCCAATACCTTTTCCGAAAATGTTTGACCCAACTTTCCCCTCGTTCAGATTTTTAACGTTTCAAAATTGACAAAATCGGCATGATTGACGATTATGGCCTCGACCGTTTTCCTTGCGCCATCCCCTTCCTTGGAATGGCAAGCTATGATATGAAGAACCTCCTGGGGCAGCCCAAACTTGTAAGCAAAAGCTGCTCCAGAAATCGGATGCCGCAAGAGCTGGCCTGCTGCACTTTTCTTAAAAATCCCGCTTTCTTTTTCATACTCAAAAAGTTTTCCCACATCGTGGAGCAAAGCCCCAGAGAGAAGAAAATCCTTGTTGATCCTCACCCGATCTTTGTACTCTTCCAACAATACATCCGCGATCTGCAGCGAACAGCTTGTGACGGCCCGTGTATGGGTGATGATATTCACCGGCGTCTGTTCAACCAGGAGTGTGAAGGGCATTTCAAGCAGATCGGATATGTCCCAATTTCCTGTGACAATCGCCTCTTCCCACACATTAATGGTTTTCTCTTGCAGATTGGGATCCTGGATGAGCTGAAACTCGGGCATTAAAGATAAAAGCTTTTTTCTCATTCATAACTCCCTTTCATCCGGTCCATCATAGGCAATATCTTGGGGATGAATTTTCCTCATCGGCCTCATCCGTGTCCATTCCTCATGGATGTGAGACACAAGCCCCGGAACACGGGCAATGATAAAAAAAGCATTTCCGATTTCATGCGAAATTCCCAATTCACACAGCACAGCCGCAATCGCTCCATCCACATTGATCGGAAGAGATTTCCCGAGCACATTTTCCAATTCTTTCTCCACGGCCCGCGCGATCCTTACGTGTTTTCCCGCAATTTTCAGCTCTTCAGCCAAAGCAAAGAGCTTCTGCGTCCGCGGATCCTGGGAATGGATGCGGTGGCCAAAACCGGACGCCCGCTTCCCCTTTTCCCGCATTTCTGTCAAAACAATTCGGGCTGTTTCATGTTCTGATTTCTGCTCTTTTTCCATCCTCACTGCAATGGCACGAAAAAGCTTCATCCGCTCCTCGATGGCTCCTCCATGATACCGGGAAATGGCAAGAACACCAGAGGCTATCGCCGCATTCAATTCAGAACCCGTGGAAGCCACTGTGCGTGCTGAAAGAATCGAGGGAGGGCTGGCACCGTGGTCCACAGAGGATACAAAAATCGCATCGACCAGTTTGCCCACCTCAGGCGATGGAATTTCGCCGGTCAACACCAGAAAGATCGCTTGGGCAAATGAGATGTTGCCCATGAGTTTGTCAATCGGATATCCCCTTATGGACACCTTGTTCGGTTCAATCTTAGTTATGGAAGTCTTCCAATGGAGATCGCTCATCAGGCTCCCCCTTTTTTGAGTTTTAAGGCCACTTGAGATATGGCAGATACAGAATCGACAACATGGACACCGACATCTTTTAATCTTTTCACCTTGCTGTCGTAGGAACCTCGAGATCCCTCAACGATCGCACCGGCATGGGAAAACCGGGTGCCGGATTTGGCGGCCTTCCCCCCGATATAGGCAATCAGAGGTTTGGTGAACTTTCCCTTCTCGATCAAGTCCGCTACTCTTTCTTCCTGGGTCGTTCCGATCTCGCCGAACATGGCCACCATCTCTGTTTCATCATCCTGTTCGAACCGCTCCACGACCTCGGGATGGGACAATCCCACGACCGCATCTCCTCCCACATGAATTATCGTACTCTGACCCAATCCGGCTTCTGTCAAATAATAAGAAATTGCAGAAGTCATCCCTCCGCTTCTCGAGCTTACTCCGACGTTTCCTGGACGAAACCATTCGCGAGCCCTTTCCGCCCTTCCCCCGATCATGCCCAAAACGGCTTTGCCTGGACTGACAAGGCCAAGGGTGTTGGGCCCTACAAAACTGGCTCCTTTTTCTTTGGCAAAATGAGAGACCTCGAGCACATCAAAAATGGGGACACGGTCAGGGACAAGGACCAGAAATTTCACTCCGGCATCGATGGCTTCCAAAGCGGCGTTTTTGACAAGCGCAGCAGGAACAAAAATCACACTGATGTCTATAGGCCCGGCTTTCTTCCAGGCTTGCTGTACCGAATCAAAAACGGGAATTCCGTAAACCTCTCCGCCTCCCTTTCCGGGGGTTACTCCAGCAACAACAAGGGTTCCGTAATCCTTCATCAAATGGGTGCGGACCATGCCTTCCCGACCCGTGATTCCCTGCACGCAAACTCTCGATTTTTCGTCTACTAAAATCGACATTTTGTCATCTCTATTAAAGATCTATTCATCTGATTTTGTCCCGGTATTCCTTCAACCCTGGAATCGGAAGATGTATAGTAATGGCGTCTTGCTCATGAAATTGGCAGAAAATTTCACAAGCCAGGCATTCGGTGCATTTTCCCTTTTTCGCTTCCTCTGGGGTAATGGACAAGACCGGCTTCCCCTCGCTGAGTTTTAATATCTCGGGTTTACACGAAGATACACACCCGTGACTCTTACAGCTCAAACATCGGGAATGATCGAAAGAGATCTTTCCGGTAAAGGTCTCAAAAGCATAGGCATCCTCGGGAACAACCGAATCACTCATCGGCCTTA
>DAOWCB010000163.1 GCA_030633795.1 Candidatus Aminicenantota bacterium
AAAATTTGTTATGTCAGCATCCGCGCCTTACTTTTACACATGTCCCCCCTATAAAGGGGTGAATAATAGTTTTTAATTAATTCAAACAGTGCACCAAGCATGGGATACACAGGATCAGCATTATTACCACTACATGGTGGAAAGGCACCAAGATGGCTTTTTAGCCGAATGGTCCTGTTTTTGAATAACCGCTTTTTTCTGGGAGGGGGAGGATTTTTCCCTTTTTGGCTTATCCACAGGATGCCTGAAGGATGAAAGTGTTTGTTGCTCGAGTTTTTGTGGAGTTGTTAGGTCTCGCAATGTTTGTCCAGCCTCTGCGGGTGTTTCGGTGAGTTCTTCTTTTGTTTCGCTGGCTTTTGGCTGCATCTTTGCCGAAGGTCCACCACCTGCTGGCCTGCCCCCTCCGCCTCCTCCTGAAAAGGAATGAAGGCTTACATAGTGGATCATTTTTTTGTATCCCAGGCTGGGAAAGTTGGGAGAGAAAATCAGCAGAAGAAAAAGAATAATATGGAATGAAATGGAAATGTAGACAAACTTTTTAAAGATGGGATACTGCTTGATATAGGTGACCATCACTGGCGCCTTTTTTTGCGGTCCGGTGGTTCCGTTATCAGTCCGACTCTTTCCACGCCGGCTCTTTTGGCGATGTCCATAATGCGAATGACATACCCGTAATTGAGGCTTTCATCCGCTTGAATGAAGATGACTTTGCTTTTTTTATTGAAAAGCTGTTGCTCCAGTCGTGTTTGGAGGAGGTTGATGTTTACCGGCTGACCTTCCATGTGAATGAACCTGTCAGGGGTGATCGTTAGTGTCACTCCATCCTCTGCCGGAGCAGACTGTGTCTCGGCCTGGGGGAGCTGCACGCCGATCCCCATTTTAAGCATGGGCGCTGTAACCATAAAGATAATCAACAGCACAAGCATGACATCCACAAAGGGGGTGACGTTTATCTCGGAAAGTGAAGTCCCGATCTCCCTTTTGGATATGGAGCGGAATTTAAATGCCATACAACCTCTCTGTAATGCTGAGAAATTCGATGGAAAAATCTTCCATTTCCGTGATGATCTCTTTTATTTTGTGAAGATAGTGGTTGTAGGCGATGACCGCCGGGATGGCGGCGAAAAGCCCGAGAGCTGTGGCGACCAAGGCCTCGGCGATTCCAGGTGCAACGGCTTGAAGTGTGTTCATTTCTTCGACACTCAATTCACGGAAGGCATTCATGATACCCCAAACAGTCCCGAACAGGCCGATAAATGGTGTGATGCTTCCTGTAGTGGCTAAGAAATTCATCATTTTTTCCATCCGGGTCACTTCTTTGTTGGATGCTTTGATCATTGCTCTGTTGATACTTTCCAGGTTGGCAGATGTGATGGTTGGATTGGGATTGGATTTGGTGTGATAGGCCAGATCTTTGAATCCTGCCTGGAAAAGGGATGCCAGAGGACTGGACGTGAACTTTTTTGCCGCTTCGTTGACTTCTAGCAGGTTTTTGCTTTTCCGGAAAACGATCAAGAACTTTTTAGATTGTCGCGCAGCCGTCTTTAGAGAATTTCGTTTAAAAAGGATGACGGCCCATGAGAAGATGGAAAAAAGAAGGAGAATCAAGAGCACCAGCTGCACAACAGGGCTGGCGGTTAAAATCAGTCTGAAAACATTCATTATAACTAATTTACAAAACTAGCATATGACAGAGCTAAAGTCAACGTTCCTCTCCGGGTTGCATCTCCTATATGTGACAAAGAAAACATTCAGACTAGCTGTTTTGTCAGCCTATTGATTTTCCGCCTAGCTACAACGAGGAAATCAGCCTTCCTGATTGTATAAAATATTCCTGCTTTGGAATGTTTACTGCTTATCTCAAGTGTTTGACAATGAATCGGAGAAGTGCTTCCCCTACCAATATTGCCTTCCTTAGAGTTAGCTTGTGTCGCGCAGAGCTTTACTCTAAGTAAAGCTCGGGCTGTTTTGAGGAGCTTATATAACTGGGAGTTATAACGATTCGCTTTATGATATTGTTCCTGTTTACCTGCCCAATATTTTCAAGAAGATCTCGAGGGCGACTTGCTTAGCCTGCCTGCCGCTTTCTTTGGTCGGACCCACACACGACGGGCATCCTTCCTTGCAAGGACAGGCGGCGATGGTTTTTCGGCAACGTTCCAGAAGTTCGGATTCCAAGTCGAACAGAGAGGGACTTAAACCGATGCCTCCAGGGAAATGGTCGTAGATGAAGATGTTCGGTTCAAAATCTATATCCGAAAAATCTTGCAGCTCCTCTTCAATTTTAATAGCAGCCGGGATGTTCCGAGGAGGAAGAGATTTACCGGTAGAATTGTCTCCTATGGAAACACCGACATCATGGATGTCGCACATCATGAACATAGGAGCCACATGGTGAAGACAGTAGGCCATCCCAAATAGGCCATTGATTTTTTCTTCCGGCGAAAAAGGAATGGAGTGGAAAACAGCGGATGGAATAGTCAGCCAATAGGCTGTTGTGTGCATTTCGTTCTGGGGGAGGCTCAGATCGGCCGCTCCCACGTTCTCCATGGTGTGAAATTTTATTTTTTTAAAGCCCACAACCTGGGTCGCCACATGAACTTCTCCATGGGAAAGGATGCTTGTGTCCATTTTGTTCTGTTGGAATATATCCAGGATCTTGATCTTGGTGTAGTCGATGGCATCCGTATAATAATCGACATCTGTCTTTTTCACATAGGCTTTTCTCTGTTTGTAGTCCAGATCTTCCACAAAATATTGCTCTCCTTCACACATGTAAATGGCTTTGGGATGGAGGGATGTGAGTGCGGAGGAAAAATCCACCTCGGCTATAGCCTGATGCTTTTTGGTTGTGTCGACCACAACGAAATTATCCGAACTTATGCTTCTTAGGCTTACTCCGTCAGCGGGATAAACATCTGAGGTCCAAAACCATTTATCCTTGGAATGATGGATGAGTTTTTCGTCTTCTAAGAATTGAAGGATTTCGGCGATGTCCACCTGCCCGAATTTTTCCCCGTCCAAAAAAGGAAGCTCGAATGCTGCGCATTCGATATGGCTGATCAGAATGGAAAGATTGTCCGGGTTGATCAGCGCATGTTCTGGATTTTTGGAGAAAAAATAGTCGGGATAGTTCACGATGAACTGATCGATCGGAGAGCTTGTAGCAACCAGCACGGCCGCCGATATGCCGGTTTTTCTTCCTGCCCTCCCGGCTCTTTGCCAGGTGCTTGCAATACTCCCTGGATAACCGGCAAGCACGGCCACATCCAGGCTTCCGATATCGATTCCTAATTCCAGAGCGTTAGTCGAGACCACGCCTCTTATTTTTCCTGATCGCAAATCCCGTTCGATCTCACGCCTTTTTAGCGGAAGGTACCCCCCTCTGTAACCACGTATCAATCCTTCCATCGGGATAGATTTTTCGATGTCTTCTTTTAGATAGGTGAGAAGCACTTCGGTGACCAAACGACTGGGTGCAAAAACGATGGTCTGCAGCTTGTTTCTCAGGAAAATGGAGGAGACCCGGCGCGTCTCATTGACGTAGGACCGGCGTATGCCGAGATGCCTGTTGACTACAGGAGGATTGTAGAAGATGAAATATTTTTCCCCGCGTGGAGCTCCGTTGTCATCCACTAGGGTAACCGACTCCTCTGTCATCCGCTCGGCCATTTCTTTAGGGTTAGCAATAGTGGCCGTGCATAGGATGAACTGGGGCGATGATCCGTAAAAATTCGCAATCCTTTTTAATCTTCTCAGGATGTTTGCCAGATGGCTCCCGAAAATCCCTCGGTAGTTATGCAATTCGTCGATCACCACATATTTGAGATTTTCGAACAGTTTGATCCATTTGGTATGGTGAGGGAGAATGCCACTGTGGAGCATGTCCGGGTTGGTAAGGATGATATGCCCGCGTGCTCGTATGGCTTTGCGGGCATCTTGCGGAGTATCCCCATCATAGGTAAAAATGCGGATTTCTTCCGGCAAGAGTTTGATGGTCTCATCCAGTTCCGCTCTCTGATCCTGGGAAAGAGCTTTTGTCGGGAAAAGGTAGATGGCCCTTGCCGAGGGCGTTTTGAGAATGGTGTCTAGCACAGGAAGGTTGTAACAGAGAGTCTTTCCCGATGCCGTGGGCGTGACCACCACGACGTTTTTACCTTCCTTGAGCAGTTCATGGGAGAGGTGTTGGTGGGTGTAAAGCTTTGTGAAACCCTTTTCCTTGAACGAACCGACCAGGTCGGGATGAATTTCATGAGGATATTCTCTGAAGTGTCCTTCCTGGGCTGGAATGTGTTTAATGGCTGTTATCGAATCGTTTTTGACACCCATATCTTTTAAAAGTTCTAAAGATTTGAGCAGATTTTTCTCTTTAGACATGACTTCATCCTAAAAAGAGGATCAGACATTGCTTATCTTAGCCTTTTGTCCCGTATGGGTCAATCTCCCATTTATCTAACATCTTTTTTCCGTGGCAATTAGGGCTTTTAGGGATAGTTGCAGCGACATTGAAGATTTAGCCATGAGACTCGTCTTTCGAGGGAATCTGACGCAGTCAGACGGCAATGTTGTATTGAGCACGACTTTGCTAAAAAATAAGAGATCCAGACAAGCATGGGAACGAATGTTGAGGTGGTAGAGATTGGGAGTTACCATGCGCAGTTCATA
>DAOWCB010000347.1 GCA_030633795.1 Candidatus Aminicenantota bacterium
ATGTTTATTGTCGACATAAAATCAGTTAGAATGAGATAGTATATTTCAGGAGGGAAAAATGCAGCATTCGAGACGAGAATTTCTACTCGCATCAAGTCTTGGTATCCCATCGTTCTTCACAAAGGGAAAATCATTCAACGTTCCCTTCTTCGAGCAGAAAAAACAGGGTAAGGAGCCAACCCAAGACACATGGATCGAACTAAATCTCTCAAATATGGCGTGGAACCTCAAAAAAATAAAACAGCATATTCGTGTGCCGGTTATGGCTGTGATCAAAGCAAAC
Source organism: Candidatus Aminicenantota bacterium (assembly GCA_030633795.1). Taxonomy (GTDB): domain Bacteria; phylum Acidobacteriota; class Aminicenantia; order Aminicenantales; family Aminicenantaceae. The sequence goes on from DAOWCB010000347.1 coordinate 284, forward strand.
GCTTATGGACACGGATTGCTGGAAGTGGGGCGATTCCTGGATAAATCAGGAATCGATGCCTTGATGGTCTGTAAGCTTTCTGAGGCCATCCAGCTTAGGGAATCGGGAGTGACCAGAATAATTTGCGATTCTAACTCTGAGTAATAAAAAATCCAACCTTATAACTTAGAGTCAGATTTCTGGATTATTCACAAGTCGAGAGGTTAGGTTAGGATGGGTACTGAGGCAGCTTAGAAGTACAATTTTATCGTTAGCCCCTTAACGTTCGGGCTCAGACAGAATCCCAACTGAATATTTTTTTTATCCTGATCCCGATGCAAGGAGCAAATCTTTTTTCCTATAAAATACCCGATTGCAGACCCGATAAAAATATCCGATGCCCAATGTTTGCTCTCATGAACTCGGGATATCGCCACCAAAGTTGACAACGAATAGGCCAGCACATCGGCCAGGATGAAATCCGTTTGGTTTGCAATGACTGTGGCCACAGCAAAAGCAGATGCGGCATGTCCTGAGGGAAAGGAATGATAGCCCGAGGTTAAAGAGAATGGTTTATAGTGGTGGGATCCCATGCCTGTATACGGCCTGGCCCGTCCTACAATGGCTTTCAAACCGATTACCAAAGCTCCAGCTGTCAGCCAACTTTCCAGACTAAGGAGAGCTGTTTTTCTCAATCCTCGTTCGTCGAAAATTTCCCCGCCCAGGTAAAGGGAGGTGATCAAACCTCCTAAAAATAGGCCGTTTCCGAGGCTTGAGCCAAACTGAGCCAAATCCTCTGTTTCCGGAGTGTGGCGGTCCTGGGACCAGTCGTGGATTTTCTGGTCAAAGGCATACAACAAAGCTCCGGTTCCCAAAACAGCCGTCAATCGCCACCAATCCTTACTATCCCAACTTCCGGGGGATTTGACGACTTCAAAAAAATCGTTCCCGAAGCCGATTAAATATTTTTTATTTAATCTGTAATCATTTGTTGTTGCCTCTTCACACGCTAAGTTCTGTGGTGAGACAATCGTAAAAACAAAAACCATGCTGAGAATCAAGGTTAGAATTCGTTTCAGTAAGAACGTTCTATTCATCCCCATCTCTTTCATCCCCTTTTTGAATGTTCATCAAACTATCGATAGCATTCAGGGTTTTTTCTGTGGCACCCTGCAGGGATTCCAGGGTTGACTTGGCTTTTTGTCCCATCTCCTGGTATTCTGCTTCATTCCACAAAGAAAACATCCTCACTAAATCTGATTGGTTTTTAACAATCTGCGCAGCCCCAGCTTCAACAAAAATTTCAGCAAGATGAGCAAAGTTATCCATATGAGGGCCAAAAAATACAGGTTTCGCATAGTACGCTGGTTCGAGCAAATTATGCCCTCCCCAAGATACCAAACTCCCCCCCACAAACGCCACATCCGATAGAGCATAAAATTTAGCCAGTTCCCCGAGAGTATCCAAAATCAGAACATCCCATCCTGTTCCCCGATGGACGCCTGTCCTCTTTTGGACTTCGAGCGGATATTTCTGGCAGATTTTCCCCACTTCATTCGATCTGTCGGGGTGTCTGGGTGCAAGGATCAACAGAAGTTCCTTATTTTTCTCACGTGCAAGGGAAAAGGCTTTTAGCAGAGGTTCTTCCTCTCCTTTTCGAACACTCCCGGCGACGATAACCTTTGCCCCTTCAGGAATGTTTATGCTCTCTCTCAATTCGTTCATTTCTGACGGTTCAAGGATCGGCAGCTTGATTTCAGCTTTTAAGTTGCCGGCAACCTGGATAACCCTGGAATCAACGCCAATTTTCTCGAGAATTCCCTTATCTCTTTTGGTCTGGACCAAAAAAAGACTGATATGGGAGAGGATGCGAGTCATCAAAAACCGGATTTTTTGGTACCGTCTGAAAGAGCGAGAAGAAATCCGGCCATTGACAAGAAGCACCCCTTTTGTTTCCTTATCTGCCTCTCGCAAAAGGTTCGGCCAGAATTCCGATTCGGCCAAAACAAATACGTCCGGCTTTATATGGCGAAAAAATTTTCTGACGATTAGCTGGAAGTCCAACGGCACAAAAAAAATATCATCGACTACTGTAAGCTTTTCCTTTGCTAAACGGAAACCTGTATCTGTAAGACAGGAAAAATGGATAATCCAATCTGGATGTTTTTTTTTGATCTGTACGATCAAATTCTGGAGCGAAAGAACCTCCCCGACAGAAACAGCATGTATCCAAATGGATCTACTTTGGGAAGATATCTTTTTTAATGAGAAGCCACACCTTTGGCGAAACCGGAGGCTTTCTCGTCTTAAAATACGGGACCTAACAAAATATACGGGGAAATACACAAGCAACGAAAAAAAAAGAAGGATCGAATAGAGTACATACA
>DAOWCB010000139.1 GCA_030633795.1 Candidatus Aminicenantota bacterium
AAGCTGTTCATTTTTTAGCTTTTCAAGGTCGAGGGCGTCCATCAGCATTTCGTGATCGATCTGGAACTCAGGACTCATTTTGGTCCTGTCCACTTTGGTCACGAGATCCTGGTTGAACTTATCCAATTCTTCCAGTCGTTTTTCGAGGTTTCTTTCCGTGAAATTTTCCAATTTGTTGTCATACTTGTGGAAGCCGACCATTGTGCCAGCTGTAGGTTGGAACTTCCAAATGGCGTCCAAAAATTCTTCCATTAGTTTTTGAAATTTTCCATCCTCTTCATTTTGCTGAGACAGAAGCAGACCTGTGTTAAACAGGACAAAGACGATGATGAAGACTGAGGTGATGAATTTCTTCATTGGGGCCTCCTGTGTGTGAGCGTTTTTGTGTTCATCTATATGTATGTTTTGGTTGAAAATATAAAGTGCAATCCTACCATAAGATATTCCTTTAAAGCAACATCTCTATGTTAATCCTCATGGCTACCATCTGATTGCCGCAGAGGCCCATGTGTATCCTGATCCGAATGCTGTCAACATGACTAAATCGCCCCTTTTAATCCTCCCCGCTTCAATTGCTTCATCCAATGCAATTGGGATAGAGGCGGCCGTTGTGTTTCCGTATCTGTGGATATTCCTGATGACTTTTTCGACAGGTATCTTTAAATTCCTTGCCACCATCAGGCTGATCCTGTCGTTTGCTTGATGGGGGATCAGGTGATCCACATCTTCGATAGTCATATTGTTTTGATCTAACGCGGCACGCACAGCCTCTGGCATTTTTACCACAGCCGTTTTGAATACGTTTTTCCCGTTCATGGAGGGAAAAAGCTTTTTATCGGTTACCATATCCACAGAAAAACATGGGTGGTCCTTACAGCTCGGCCTTTGCATCCACAAATCCTCGATATAATTTCCATCCGAAAAAAGGTGGGTGGAGAGGATGCCTCGATCTTCATTGGAGTTGCCAGGTTCGATAATCACAGCAGCCGCTCCGTCCCCAAAGAGCACCGCCAGATCTCTCCCGTCATCGGAATAATCCAGGTTGGCCGACTGTTTTTCTGCCGCAACGAGGAGGATTTTTTTGTATGTTCCATTCCTGATGTATTGGTCTGTGACAGAAAGAGCGTAGATGAAACCACTGCATTGGTTCCTGACATCAAGAGCTCCTATGTTTTCAAGCCCAAGTTTTGCCTGAACAAGAACACCGATACCAGGAAAGTAGTGGTCTGGAGAGAGGGTAGCTGCGATGATAAAGTCAATTTCAGATTTGTCGATTTGGGCGTCATCGATGGCTTTCAATGCGGCTTCATAAGCAAGATCAGAACTTCCGATGCCAGGCTCAGCATAGTGTCTCTCTTTGATTCCAGAACGCTGTTGGATCCATTCATCCGAGGTGTTCATTTTCTTTTCAAGGTCGAAATTTGTGATGATCTTTGGAGGGATGTACCGGCCAGTTCCTGAGATTATTGATCTTTTCATGATTTTGACTCCGTAACTTTAATATACTCGATAGAAAGGGAAAAATAAAGCCGGATGTTTCCCTGTATTTCGGGATCAGACTTTTAACGAGATTATCTTTAACCCGTCAAACTAGACGGTTCTCTTCCATTTTGTGTGGGTAAGCTCTAATGGAAAAAGACATCAGGTATGTCCGCAGCGCCATTGAGGATCTAGCCTTCACGAATCGTTCTTCGAGGGAATCCGACTTAGTTGGGCCCGAGGACTGTTTGAGCACTGGACTGTTCAATGGAAAGTGCTGAGAAAAGCTAGGCTTAAAAGATGAGAAAAAGGATAAATGGGCGCAGTTCCGCATGGCGAAGAAACACCTTGACTCCAAAATCGTGAGGGAGTACCATTCTAAGCAGCTGAAAAACATCAGGAGAATCTGTGAGAAGAGTCGTTTTCGGAGTTGTTTTTATCATTCTGCTCTGTGTGTTGGGATCTGCGCAAAAGGAAGTGGATTGTCTTAAGGTTGACGCATCGATAAGTCCGAGATATCTTTCAAGAGGGCAGGAAGGAAAGGTCGTTCTCAAAATAAAATTAGCTGAAGGGATCACCATCGATCCTCAACCGTCGTTTATTATTGAATGCGATCCATCCTATGAACTTATTTTCCCTAAAAATTTTTTCACAGCATCCGATTTAGAAATCGAGATTAATGAAGAGACAGGAGAAGAGTACCTGAATCTCGAAGAACCTATCGAGATCCCATTCACAGTTAGCCTAGAGGCAAAAAGAGGCAACCATTCATTCGAGGGAAGAATCAAATATTTTGCCTTTTCCAAGCAGGAAGGGTGGTGTCTCAAGAGCACAGCAAAATTTGCAGCATCTTTCTACACGAGAAGCACCAGAATAAAGAAAAAATAGAATTCAGAGCCAACCCTGGTCAACATACCACATCAAGGTCTCTTGGAGACCCTCTTTAAGGCTATAATGGGGAGAAAAGGACAAGAGACGTTCTGCCTTTGTTATATCCGTGAACCAGCCTGTCTGCAAGATAGCTTTGAGTTTGTCCCGGTTAAAATTGCTGGGTTTGTTCGTTATTGTGGCCGCTCCTTCCAAAACCAATGCAGCCAATTTCAAGAAGAAGGAAGGAACTCTGATCGTCAACAGCCTTTTCCCTAAAGCTTCCCCTGCGATTTTTCCGAATTCATCCCAAGTGACACGGTGTGGATCGGCGATATTGATTATCTCCCCTGATATGAGATCCTTTTGGATACAAAGATCGAAGGAGTTGATAAGGTCCTTGATATAGCACAAGTGATACCAACTCTCCTTGGAGGATTGAGAGAGAAGGATCCCCTTTTTAATAGATTTGAAATAGGAGAGGAAATCTTCATCTCTTGGACCATAGACAGCTCCAACCCGGATGATGACAAGAGGAAAATCCTTTTTGAATTTGAGGACTTCTCTTTCACCTAAGAGTTTGCTTTCGCCGTAGGCAGACACGGGATGGGGTTCATCATCTTCTTTCACAGGATCCCCATCGAGAGATGGGCCCGCAGCGGCCGTGCTACTAAGAAAAAAGATCTTTTTTGGCTCGATGTTCTGAGCACGTAACGACTGAAAAAGACTTGCTGTCCCATGTTGGTTTACTGTATAATAATCAGCCACTTTGCGTGCTTTGGTTATGCCTGCAATATGGAAAACGTAGTCAATGTTTATGGGAAGAGACGGTATAGATAAAAGATTTCCGTTCAGAAAGTGGATATCCATGCCTTTCAGCCATTTGAGATTATCTAAATTGCGTACCAACGCGTATACTTCTACATTTTTTTCTTCTATCAAGTGATTAATAAGGTGGCTTCCGATAAATCCGGTCCCACCTGTGACTAAGGCTTTCATAGGATAGATTGTATGAAAAATGCTGTTGAGCGTCAAACATATTTGTTTTATGAATAATTCAGGCGAGAAGCAAGGAATAACGGTTCGCAGATGAGATGTGGACGAGGAGGATATTTTGGGAATATTTGAAAAATGTTTTGAGTTTACCAGAGCCGAAGAAGCTATGGCAATGGGGATTTATCCGTTTTTTACACCGATACAGGAGGTCTATGGCAATAAAGTCAAGGTGGATGGGAAGGAAATGATCATGGTTGGATCCAATAACTACCTTGGCTTGATCGACCATCCCCAAGTGCAGAAAGCTGCCCAAGAAGCTGTCGATAGATATGGAGTTGCAACATGCGGTTCAAGATTTCTGAATGGCACGCTCGATATTCATGTGAAAATGGAAGAAAAACTGGCCCAGTTTATGAAAAAGGAAGCTGCTCTTACCTTCAGCACAGGATTCCAAACAAATCAAGGCATCCTCTCCACTCTCATATCCCGGGAGGATACTGTAATCACAGATCAAATGATTCACGCCAGTATAATAGATGCTTGTCGACTCTCCTACGGGGATGTGTACAAATACAAACACAACGATATGGCTGATTTGGAAAAGCAACTTTTATCCATCGGAAATGATGTCGGCAAAATGATCGTGGTAGATGGCGTTTTCAGCATGGAAGGAGACCTGGCCAACCTGCCGGACATTGTCGAATTGGCGAAAAAATATAACGCGCAAATAATGGTCGATGATGCTCACGGCATCGGCGTTTTGGGAAAGAATGGACGCGGGACCGCAGAACATTTTGGTGTGGAGGATGAGATCGACTTGATCATGGGAACTTTCAGCAAATCTTTTGCCTCTCTCGGAGGTATGGTTGCCGGAAACAAAAAAGTGATTTCTTACATAAAGCATTTTGCGCGCTCTTTAATTTTCAGTGCCAGTATCACTCCGGCTTCGGTGGCAACAGTTTTGGCGACGCTGGACATTATCCAGAAAGAACCTGAACGAAGAGAGAGGTTATGGGAAATCACCGATAAGATGAAATCAGGCTATCAATCCATGGGCTATGACATTGGACCCACAGAAACCCCGATTATCCCTGTTTATATCCGAAATGATGAACTCGCATTCATGTTGTGGAGGCTTTTGAGGGAAAATGGCATTTTCACAAACCCGATTGTATATCCGGCCGTTCCAAAGGGTGAGGCGTTGATAAGGACGAGTTATTCCGCTACACATTCTGATGAAGATCTGGATACAGTCCTTGGTCTCTTCGAGAAGTGCGGGAAGCAACTTGGAATCCTCAAATAATTCACTTTGTCTAATTACAAAAAAACAATGAAAAAAAAGATTATCATTCTCCTTATTGGAATATTATTTTTGTGCAGTTTTGGATTGGCTGAAGATTTCAAGGTTTCCTTCCTTCCTGTGGATCAAATAGAAGTAGGGATGAAGGGAAAGGGAAAAACTTTCCTCCAAGATGATAAATTTGAAGAGTTCGAAGTCGAGATCTTAGGAATTCTGTACAATTGGCAGCCAAAAAGAAATCTGATTTTAGCCAAACTCCAAAGCGATGTGTTGGAAAGAACTGGTGTGGTACAGGGGATGAGCGGAAGTCCGGTTTATATCGATGGCAAACTCATCGGGGCTGTTTCTTATTCTTTGGGAACTTTTTCTAAGGAGG
>DAOWCB010000004.1 GCA_030633795.1 Candidatus Aminicenantota bacterium
GGATGTGCTTTTGGCTTCAAGGGAAAAGGCTAAACAACTGCTCCAGTGGGATCTGAAATATTCAGACTTGGATACGATCATCGAAACAGCCTGGATTTGGCATCCAAAAATATCCAAACACGAATAACCTCTTTCACCAGAACAATTCCGCCCAATTTCTGTGGAAATTCTCCGACTAAATTATGTTGCCTGGTTTTTCTCGCACAAAGTGGCTAGCATGGGCAGCCTGAAAGGTAAAAATGCCGATTTCTGTTTGTAACGAAAAAGGGTATCCGACAGTTTTTATAAATGATTCAGACGAAGTGAGTTGACTCGGTGTGTCTATAAATGATATAAATTTAACCTTTTAGGAATAAAAAAGTGAAAAAAAAGAAAAATGATCTCGGTGTAGCGATCGCGATTTTTCTGATGGTCTTGCTGTGGAGTTGTTCTGGCCATCGCAAACCTCCGGAAGAAACTCCGAATATTCCTGTGCAAAAACCTGCAGCAGAACAGACAACACAGGAGATAATACCTCCAGAAGAGATCCCAGCTGTCGAGGAAGAAATAAAAGCAGAACTCCTGGAGGAACAGGATGTGGAAGAGCTCCCTTTAGAGGAAGAGTCCTATCCCGAAGAACAGGTTGAACCTTCACAACTTCTCGAAGAAGCCTTTGATGCCTACCAAGATGCCCGACTGGCTTGGGATAGAGGGGATCTAGAAACAGCACTTGTCGCTCTTGATGAAGCTTACAGCATTCTCCTCAAACTCGACCTCCCGTTGGATTCTCCTTTGATCCAAGAAAAAAACGACCTGCGTCTTTTGATCGCCAGAAGAATTCAAGAAATTCATGCATCGCGCTTCATTGTTCTAAGCGGGAACAACGGTACAATCCCCCTCACAGAGAACCAACACGTTCAAAAAGAAATCAAGAGTTTCCAGACTGTAGAGAGAAAAGAATTCGAACAATCCTATAATCGTTCTGGCCGGTACATCGATATGATCCGGGGAAAAATGCAGAAAGCAGGACTCCCCGAGGAACTCGCCTGGATGCCGATGATCGAAAGCTGGTTCAAAGTCACAGCCTACTCCCGCGCTCGGGCTTTGGGTTTATGGCAATTCATCTCTTCGACCGGAGTTCGATTCGGCCTGAAAAGAGACCGCTGGATCGATGAGCGGATGGATTTCGAGAAAGCGACTGATGCTGCCATAAAATATCTGGAAGAACTCCACGCCATGTTTGGAGATTGGACAACAGCACTGGCGGCCTATAACTGTGGAGAATTCAGGGTCCAAAGAGTCATCCGCTCTCAAAGACTGGAATACATGGACAACTTTTGGGATCTCTATCTGATGCTTCCTCGTGAAACATCACGTTTTGTCCCAAGATTTATAGCAACACTCCTTATCGTTCAGAATCCGGAAAAATACGGGTTTGGCCTTCCTCAACCAGAACCTCCACTAAGCTATGATACAGTCCTCATCAATCGTCCTGTCAAACTCACATCACTTTCCAGTTCTCTCGGACTCGATGCAGAGGCTTTGATCTTGCTTAATCCTGAATTGAGGAACAAATCCTCTCCAGATAGTGAGTACCAGCTCCGAGTTCCTGAAGGTTATGGAGACAAAGTGCTGGCTTCCTTAGAATCCATAGCCCGGTATGTTCCTCCTGAAGCCACATACAGGAATCATTACGTGCGCAGAGGGGAGACTGTTTCTGTTATTGCCCGACGCTACGGGACCTCTGTCTCTGCCATCGCTCGCGCGAATCGTCTCGGCCGGAAGTATCTCATTCGAGTCGGGCAAAGGCTCAGGATACCTGGACGAGGCAGCAGTTTCACATCTTATCAACCTCGCTCTCTCATCAAAGAAGGCGAAAAACTGGTTTACAGTGTTAAAAAAGGGGACAGCTTATATATTATCGCTAAATCTTTCAACACAAACGTCCAAGGGATAAAAAATCAGAACAATCTTCAGAGCAACATGCTTCGTGTGGGACAAAAACTGATCATCCAATCGGGAACGCCAGCAGGAGCTGTTCCTTACACGGTTAAATCAGGTGATACGCCTTACAAGATTGCTAAAAGATACGGCATGAATCTGAACTATTTGCTCGCTTTAAACGGCCTCAGCACACGATCGAAAATCTACCCGGGACAACAGCTCTGGGTGACCAATGATAACGATAAGTAGGATTTTATCTTTTTGACTTTGCGACTTCCTTAGCTTTTTTTGCCGCCTTCTTTTTCTTTTCTTTTTTCTTAAACTCTGTGCCGACAAGCTCGAGAAAGGCCATTTCGGCTCCATCGCCAGCTCGAGGACCGATTTTGATTATCCGCGTGTATCCCCCCGGCCTTTCGCTGAACCGTGGACCAATATCGCTAAAGAGTTTTTTCACGACTTCTCTTTTGTAGATAAATCTGAGAGCGAGCCGACGGGAGTGGAGGGAATTTTTTTTAGCCAGAGTGATCATTTTTTCCGCAATAGGTCTTGTGGCCTTGGCTTTAGCCAGAGTTGTTCTGATTCTTTCTTTTTCCAGAAATGACGTAACCAAACTTCGCAATAGCGCCTTCCTTTGAGCAGAATCTCTTCTGAGTTTTTTTCCTTTGACTCGGTGCCTCATTCCTCAACCTCTTCCTCTTTTTCCTGCTTATCTCCTTCAATCAGCTCTAAAAGAGTTGGATGGAGGTCCAAGCTTAGGCCTAAGCCCAATTCTTGCAGGGTTTCCTTTATTTCTGTTAAAGATTTACGGCCAAAGTTTTTCGTTTTCAGAAGACCCTCTTCCGTTTTCTGAACAAGCTCGTAGATTTTCTCTATTCCAGCAGACCTGAGACAGTTGTTTGACCTGACGGAGAGTTCCAGATGATCGATGGATTTTGAAAGGATATCTTTTTGAGAAAAATACGGGGTTTCCATTCGTTCTGGGAGCTGTTCTCTTACTAGGGGCTCATCAACGATATTGAGAAAGATGACCAGATGATCTCTGAGAATTTTTGCTGCTTGACTCAAAGCATCTTGAGGAGAGATCGCCCCTGTGGTCCAGATTTCGAGAGTAAGGTTTTCGTAATCGACTCGCTTTCCCACCCTTGCCGGACCCACCTTATAATTGACCTTCAGGACTGGTGAATGAGAAGAGTCCACCGGGATAAAATCCACACTCAATTCTTCATCAATATTTCGATCCGCAGGGATATATCCTCTGTTGTTCTGAACGATTATTTCCATATCCAATTTCCCGTCTTTGTCAAGGGATGCGATATGGACGTCTTTGTCGAGAATTTCTATATCCGTATCGCCAGTGATGTCGGCTGCCGTAGCCTCATCAGGGCCTATTTTCTTTAAAGTAAGAGTTATGGACTTCTCCCCTTCCATTTTTAGCGGGATGCTTTTGACGTTGAGGACGATATCGGTCACATCTTCAACAACTCCGGGAAGGGTAGAGAATTCATGAAGAACGCCTTGAATTCGGACATTTGTGATGGCGGCACCAGTTATAGAGGAGAGAAGAATTCGACGGAGTGCGTTTCCAATGGTAATCCCATAACCTCTCTCAAAAGGCTGGGCGGAAAACTTGCCATAAGTCTCTGTCCGTGTTTCATAATCGCATTCCAAATACTTAGGTTTCTGAAAGCCTGTTTCTATCATGCTTCCTCCTTTTTATTTCAATCCATGCTAACTGTCGGATAAGGTCTACTTTGAATAGAGCTCGACAACCAGATGCTCTTCTACAGGAATCGGGATTTCTTCCCGTTCGGGAAATGCCAGGACTTTCACTACCATGTTGTCTCTATCGACTTCGATCCAACCTGGCACAGCTTTTCCTTTGTGGAAATCGACGATCGCCTTCAACTCTTCATGCTTTTTTGATTTATCCCGAAAGGAGAGAACATCTCCCATATTCACCAATTGAGAGGGGACATTGACTTTTTTATCGTTAATTCGGTAATGGCCATGGGTGATGAGCTGACGAGCATGGGCCCTCGAATAGGAAAACCCAGAAAGGAAAACGACGTTATCAAGTCTCCTCTCCAGCATCTGCAAAAGGGTTTCTCCTGTGATGCCTTTTTTCCTTTCCGCTCTCTGGAAGTACAGGCGAAACTGCCTTTCCGACATGCTGTAGTAACGTTTGAGCTTTTGTTTTTCCCTGAGCTGAATGCCGTAACCCAATATTCTTCTCCTGGCTCTTCCGTGTTCACCCGGAGGATAGGGCCTCCGTTCGATCGGACATTTTTCAGTCAAACACTTGTTCCCCTTCAAAAAAAGCTTTTCCCGCTCTGCCCGGCATTGGCGACAAACTGGTTCTCTATATCTTGACATCCTCTTCTCCTTGCTTTTCCATATCTATACCCTTCTTCTCTTTCTTACCCGACAGCCGTTGTGGGGAATCGGGGTAACATCTCTGATGGATTTTATCTCCATGCCATCTGCCTGCAGGGCTCTTATGGCGGATTCCCTGCCTGCACCGGGGCCTTTGACCCTGACATCCATATACCGCACTCCAAATTGCCTGGCCTTTAGTGAAACCTCTTTGGCGGCCAATTGCGCTGCAAAAGGAGTTCCCTTTCGCGCCCCTTTAAAACCCACCGTGCCTGAACTGGCCCAGCAAAGGGAATTGCCTTGTTGATCGGTTATGGTGATGATCGTGTTATTGAATGTCGATCGAATGTAGGCTATGCCAAATCCGATTTCCTTTTTTACTTTCTTTTTTTTGGTTTTTTTTCTCGGTTTTGCCATTTCAATTCCCTCCTACTTCTTCTTTATCGTATGTCCGCGAGACCCTTTGCGTGTGCGTGCATTGGTTTTTGTCCTTTGTCCTCTGACCGGAAGTCTCCGCCTGTGCCTCAATCCCCTGTATGAGCCAATATCCATCAACCTTTTGATGTTAAGAGTAAGGTCTTTTCTCAGGTCTCCTTCGATTTTTTCTTGAGTCTCGATGATTTTTCGTATCTTGTTGACTTCATCCTCACTCAGAGCTTTGACTTTTTTGTCTTTGTCTATTTTAGCCGCCTCGAGTATTTCGTTGGCTTTAGAGCGACCTATCCCAAAGATATAGGTCAAACCGACTTCAACCCTTTTGTCTGAAGGGAGGGTGATTCCAGCTATTCTTGCCATTTTTACCTCATTTATCCTTGTTTTTGTTTATGCTTAGGATTTGTACATATGACTCGAAGAATTCCTTTTCTTTTGATAATTCTGCAATTTCTGCACATTTTTTTTATAGATGCCCTGACTTTCATCGTTCCATTCCTCTATTTGTATCGATAGGTTATCCTTCCCTTTGTCAAATCGTAGGGAGTAAGTTCGAGAAGAACCTTATCTCCGGGCAGAATGCGGATAAAATATTTGCGCATTCTGCCAGAAATGTGGGCAAGGATGATGTGTTTATTAGCCAATTCTACACGGAACATTGCATTCGGGAGCGTCTCGATGACAGTTCCTTCTGTTTCGAATATATCCTGCTTAGGCATAAGGTGACTCCTTAGCATAAGGCAAATTTTCTTCTTCCCTAATGCTCAATATCTCTGCGCCTCGCTGGGTGAAAGCAACCGTGTGCTCATAGTGCGAAGAGAGGCTTCTGTCTTTGGTGATCGCCGTCCAATTATCATCCTTGATCTCGACATTCCAGTCTCCCGCCGCAATCATCGGCTCTATGGCCAAAACCAATCCTCTTGTTATCTTAGGGCCTCGCCCTGGAGGACCAAAATTAGGAATCTGAGGTTCTTCATGGAGAGATGTCCCGATTCCGTGCCCTACATAGGCCCGGATGACGGAAAATCCCTGTGCTTCGACAGAATTCTGGATGGCATGGGAAATGTCCGATATCCGATATCCCTCTTGAATTTTCTCAAATCCTTTAAAAAAGGCCTTCTCAGCAGCTTCGATAAGCCTGTTTGCCTCCAGATTGACTGTTCCAATCGGATAGGTCACCGCCGCATCTCCATAATAACCGTCGTAGACAACTCCAAAATCCAAGCCGAGGATATCCCCCTCCTGCAACTTGCGAGAGGATGGTATCCCATGAATAATCTCTTCATTTATGGATGTGCAAAGAGAGGCAGGGTATCCCCGATAGCCTTTAAAAGCTGGAATCGCACCCATCTCTCTGGCTTTTTTTTCCGCAAAAGCATCCAAGTCTTTCGTCGTTATTCCTGGTTCTGCCATTTTGCGGAGATCTGCCAAGACTTGAGCCACAATGCGGCTGCTCTTTCTGATGGAAACGATCTCTTTCTCACTCTTGAGCACGATCATCGCATAGCCTCTGATCTGTTGGATTTTGTCAATTCAGCCTCTAAAACCGCTTGGATATCCTTGAAAACCGGTTCTATTTCCTTATCTCCTTCGATAGGGTGATAGTTTGCTTTTTTTCGATAATATGCGATCAACGGCTCGGTCTCCTGACGATAAACCCTCAACCGTTCCATAATGACTTCAGGCATATCGTCCTGTCTCTGCACAAGCACTGCGCTGCATACATCACATTCATCGGGCCGGTTCGGAGCCTTCATAAAAAGATTATAAATATTCCCACACTGGGAGCAGATCCTCCGGGAGGATAACCTTTCTATCAATTTTTTCTCACTAAGGCGGATATCCAAAACAACCTCAGCTTGTTGACTGGAGATATCCTCCAGCAAGAGCGCTTGATTGATATTTCGTGGAAACCCATCTAAAATATACCCCTTCTGGCAGTCTTCTCGGGATAGCCTCGCTTCAACCATCTGCATCACTATCTCATCACTTACCAAATCTCCTCTGTTCATGGAAGCTTCGGCCTTTTTTCCCAAAGGTGTATTTTCTTGAACGGCCTCACGTAAAAGGTCTCCCGTCGAAATCTTGGGAAAGCCATAATTTTGCTCGATTAAATCCCCCTGGGTGCCTTTACCGCTACCAGGAGGGCCGAGCAAGATAATTTTCATCCTCTCCTTCCTTTCAGCCGCCCGCGACGCATAAATCCGTCATAATGGCGCATGACGAGCTGAGCTTCGATCTGTTGCATGGTATCCATGGCCACACCCACAACGATGAGGATGGAGGTTCCCCCAAAATAAAAATTCACATTTAATCCCTGGGTGAACCATCTAGGCAAGTTGGCATCCAAAAAATCGCCGATGAACGGCAGGGCGCTCACCTTGAAGCCTGTGATCATAAATTCCGGCATCACAGCCACAGCAGCAAGATAGAGGGCTCCTATCAAAGTGATGCGTGAGAGCACACCATCGATGAAGTCGGATGTGTTTTTTCCCGGTCTGATTCCGGGGATGAATCCACCGTACTTTCTCAAGTTGTCCGCCACATCCGTTGGATTAAAAATGATCGACACATAAAAATAGGTGAAGAAAATGATAGCTGCGATGTAGAGCAAATTGTAAAGGGGCATCCCCATACCGAACTGCATGGCTATATTTTGTATAAACGGCACCTTAACCATTTGGGCGATGGTGGAGGGGATGGTGATAATAGAGGCAGCAAATATTATCGGGATAACTCCCCCCGTATTCACTCTCAAAGGCAGGTGAGTGCTCTGTCCTCCGTATATTTTCCGGCCAACGACTCTCTTGGCATAGGAGACAGGTATTCTCCTTTGCCCCCGTTCCACAAACACAATAACAACGATGACCCCCAGCATCAAGGCCAAAAGAAAGAGGGCTCTTAACGGAGACATGTCTCCCGTGCGGATCCCTCCCACAATGCTCTGTATACCGCTGGGCAGACTGACCACAATCCCTGCAAATATAATAAGAGATATGCCATTTCCGATCCCTCTTTCTGAAATCTGTTCTCCCAGCCACATGATAAAAACAGTACCTGTGGTCATGGTGAGAATCGTCAGAAGCCTGAATCCCCAACCCTTATTCGGGACGATCGGAAGATTGCTTACCGGGCTTCTCAGGCTTTCCAAGAAAATGCTGATTCCGAAGGACTGGATCAAGCAGATTAAAAGGGTGCCATATCGGGTGTACTGGGTGATTTTTTTACGCCCTAACTCTCCTTCTTTGGACAATCTTTCCAAGTATGGCCAAACCACTTGAAGAAGCTGCAGGATAATGGACGCACTGATGTAGGGCATGATGCCCAAGGCAAAAATGGTCATCCTGGACATGCTTCTTCCAGTAAACAAATCCACAAATCCCAGTATCGTTCCTTTCTGCATCTGCCAAAACTCTTCGAGCGCAGGAGCGCTTATGCCAGGGCTGGGAATTTGAGCTCCAATGCGATAGACTGCCAACAGGAGCAGCGTGAAAATAACCCTTTTTCTTAGCTCAGGAATGCTGAATATGTTCCTTATGCTGTCTAACATCACTTACTTCCAATTTGGATGGCTTTTCCGCCTACCTTTTCTATCTTTTCTTGAGCGGATTGAGTAAATTTATGGGCGTGAATCTCTTTGGCCGATTTGAGTTCACCCCTTCCTAAAATCTTTATGACTTGCGATTCCTTCTTGAGGAGACCAGCCTCAACCAAATCCTTTGGCTTGATCTTATCTTTTTTGATCCGCTCGAGGCGATCCAAGTTGATCTCGTTGTATTCTTTTTTAAAAATATTCGTGAATCCTCGTTTGGGGACCCTCCGAGAGAGAGGCATCTGTCCCCCTTCAAAACTGCGCTTCCGAGAATATCCGGAAATGGATTTTTGGCCTTTTGTTCCACGTCCTGCCGTTTTCCCCCTGCCCGAACCCGGTCCCCGGCCCACACGTTTCCTTTCTTTGCGAGACATCTTTGCGGGATGAAGGTTGCTCAAATTCATTTTTTCTCCAAAACTTCCACATTCACCAAGTGGGATATCTTGTTTATCATTCCTCTTATCTCAGGACAATCCTTGCGAATCACCACTGAGTCAATTCTCCTCAGTCCAAGCCCCTTCACAACCTCTCTCTGCTTTCTGGGCCGACCGATCACGCTGCGGACGAGCTGAATTTTGAGTTCGGTCACGTTTTTTCCCTGTTTAGGGGCTGTTTCTTTTACTGCCATATCGATTCCTTTTCTTTCCCTCTTATTTTCGATACCCCTTCGGGACTTTTAAGTCTTTTTAGGCCATCTATAGTGGCATGGGCAACACTTATCGGATTGTTGCTACGAATGGATTTGGTCAAAATATCCTTGATTCCGGCTAACTCCATGATAATCCGCACCGCTCCACCAGCGATGACACCAGTTCCTTTTGATGCCGGGCGAAGAACGACTTCTCCTCCTCCGTGTATTCCCTTTATGAAATGAGGAATCGTCGTGTCCAAAATCGGGACCTCGATCAGTTTCTTTTTAGCATCTTGTGCGGCCTTGGAAATTGCTACGGGGACCTCCCGGGCTTTGCCCTTCCCAATTCCGACCAATCCTTTTTCATTCCCCACTGCCACCAAAGCTGAAAAGCTGAGGTTTTTGCCGCCTTTCACAACCTTGGTTACTCTTCGGATAGAAATCACATGATCCTTGAACTCGACATCTTCATCTTCTCTGGATCGTCTGCCAAATCTTGTTGGCCTGGCATGTCTGAACGGTTTTTCTTTTTTTTCTGTCTCTTGAGTTTTTTTATCTGGAGTTTCCTGAACTGGTGCCTGCTTGGATTCTTTCTTTTTTTCTTCCTCGCCCACTCTTTCTCCTCCTTATGCAATACCTAAAAAATGAGGCCTTCTTTCCTCATCGCTTCAGCCAAGGCTTTGACGCGGCCATGATAGGGATATACGCCTCTATCGAAGACCACTTGCTTGATCTTTTTCTTTTTCAAGCTTTTGGCGATCATCTCGCCGACTGTTTTTGACGCTTCCATATTTTTTGTTTTTTTCTTTTTCTCTCGATACTCCTTCTCAACGCTTGAAGCTGCGGCCAAGACAGTCCCTGTAATGTCGTCAATAGCCTGGGAATAGATATACCGGTTGGATTTGAATACAAAAACTCTTGGACGCTCTGCCGTCCCTCTGATCTTTTTCCGGATACGCTTGCGTATTTTTCTTCTTGATTCTTTTTTCAGTAAAGTATTTTTCTTAAACACCGACCACTCCTGCCTTGCGTTCTTTTTTGCGTAAATGCTCCCCAACATACCGGATCCCTTTCAGTTTGTAAGGATCCGGTTTCCGAAAACTTCGAATCTTGTGCGCTTCCTGTCCCACCCGTTGTTTGTCGATTCCTTTCACTCTGATCAGAGTGGATTTTTCCAGCACAATTTCAATATCCTCTGGAATTTCATAGATGATGGGCTTTGAATAACCCAGGCTCAATTCAAGCTTATTTTTATCCATCTTGGCCCTATACCCGACTCCGACGATCTCCAACGCTTTCGTGAAACCTGCGGATACACCCATCACAGCGTTGTGGGCTAGTGTCCGACATAAGCCGTGCATGGATCTATGCTGGGGAGAATCGGAAGACCGGGTAAAGACCATATGATTGTCTTCAATTTCGACGATGATTCCAGAGAACAAGGGGGAAGTCAGCTTACCTTTTAGACCTTCCACCTCGATGTGATCAGTAAGGATGTTGACCTTTATTCCTTCCGGTATCAGCACTGGCTGTTTTCCTACTCTTGACATCTTACTTCCCCTCTCATCTTAAGTTACCAGATATAGCACAAGACCTCTCCGCCTACGCCTCTTTCTTCACACTTCTTCCCTGAAACTAAACCCTGGGATGTGGAAACGATCGCAATCCCAAGGCCATCCAGAACCTTGGGTATGAAATCTTTCTTGCAATAAATTCGACAACCTGGCTTACTGATCTTCTGGAGTCCGGTGATGACGCTGCGGCTGTGTTCTGTATATTTCAAGGTTATGATCAGGCTTCCCTGTTTGTTATCGTCAATAACCTTGAAGTTTTTGATATACCCTTCTTCCTTTAGGATTTTTGCGACTTCCACTTTCAATCGAGAAGAGGGCATGGTTACGTCTTTTTTCTTGACAAGCAAGGCATTACGTATCCTTGTCAGCATGTCTGCGATTGGATCTGTTAAACTCATATCTTCTCCCTCAAATTACCATGATGCCTTTATTATTCCGGGAATTTCTCCCTTTAAAGCAAGCTCTCGAAAACACAAACGGCACATATCGAATTTCCTGTAGTATCCTTTGGAACGTCCACATATCCGACATCTGGACTTCTTTCTAGTCGGAAACTTGGGTTCTCTCAGATATTTTGCCACCATTGCTTTTCTTGCCATATCTTTTTCCTTATATTTCTTCGCTAAAAGGCATACCAAGTTTTTTTAACAAGGCAAATGCCTGTTCATCGCTTTCAGCACAGGTTACGATAGTGATGTTCATTCCCCTTGGCCTTTCCACTTTTGTGTAGTCTATCTCAGGAAAAACCAGTTGTTCCTTTATGCCCAACGTGTAATTGCCTCTTCCATCAAATGCCTTAGAGGAGACACCCCGGAAATCCCGTACACGGGGAAGAACGATGTTGATCAAACGGTCCATAAATTCATACATTCTTTTTCCTCGCAGAGTTACATAGCAGGCTATGGCTTGCCCCTGTCGGAGCTTAAAGGATGATATGGACTTTTTGGCTCTTCCTATGGCGGGGCACTGCCCCGTGATCAAACTCAATTCTTCTTTTGCGGTGTCCAGCAACTTGATATTCTGGAGAGCATCACCGACTCCGACGTTTAGAACAACCTTCTCAAGCCTCGGAACTGCCATTTTGTTTTTTATGGACAACTCCTTTTGCAGCTCAGGAAGAATTTCCTTTTGGTACTTTTCTTGAAGACGACTCATTCCTTATACCTCACCTTTCCTATTCAATGGTCGATTCACATCTGTTGCATACTCGGATGTTGCTTCCATCCCCCAGTTTTTTTTTCTTCACTCTGATCCCTCTGCCACATTCCGAACAATACAACATCAAATTGGAAACATGGATCGGCGATTCCTTTTCCATCACGCCACCCTGTATGTTTCGACTCTGATCTCGACGGATAAACTCCTTGATAAAATTGACCTTTTCAACAATAACCTTCTCTTTCTCTGGGAATACCTTGAGAATCTTTCCCGTTTTTCCTTTGTCTTTTCCGCTAATGACCGTGACAGTATCATTTTTCTTGAGCATCAGCTTATTCATCAAAGAACCTCCGGAGCGAGGGAAACGATTTTCATGAATTTTTTTTCCCGCAACTCCCTTCCAACAGGGCCAAATACGCGTGTACCGATGGGCTCACCCTGTGGACTTATGATAACCGCCGCATTGTCATCAAAACGGATATAGGATCCATCTCTTCTTCTGACTTCCTTTTTTGTCCTCACGACAACAGCCCGAACCACCTTTCCCTTGGGTATTTTGCTCTCAGGCTCGGCATCCTTCACAGATGCGGAAATAATATCGCCGATGGAGGCCGTTTTGCCCACTCCCCCGCCAAGAGGAGTTATGCACAGAATTTTTCGGGCTCCTGAATTATCAGCTACCTTGAGCATCGTTTCTGATTGAATCATTCTTTATTGACCTCGAATTCTTTTTCGGCATCGGACGAGGATAATCCCAATATCTCTTGAACCCTCCACTTCTTTCTCTTGCTCAAAGGTCTCGTTTCAACGATTTTAACCAGATCACCGACCTTGCACTTTTCATACTCATCATGAGCAAGGAATTTCTTCCGCCGTTTCACGATTTTCTTATAAAAAGGATGCCTCACCTGACGCTCGATGAGAACAGTCACTGTTTTTTTCATATTATTTCCGATGACCACACCCACTTTCGTTGTTCGTCTTCCTTTATTATTCATTCTTCTTGTTTCCCTTCCTTCCTTTCCTTCAATATGGTCAAGATTCTTGCTCTGTCTCGTTTGAGGTTGTTCAACTTCATGGCATTTTCCAACTGACCTAAGGCATGCTGAAACTTCAGCTTGAAGAGCTGATCTTTCAATTCTTCATCCTTTTGTATCAGCTCTTCGTCAGATAGCTCTCTCAATTCTGTAGGTTTCATCTCCACTCCCTACTTTCTCTCGAAACGAATCTCGTTCTAATCGGAAGCTTATGGGAAGCCAACCGCATGGCTTCTCTTGCGACTTCTTCTGATATACCCTCTACTTCATACAAAATACATCCGGGCTTGACCACATCTACCCAAAACTCGGGATCGCCCTTGCCCTTTCCCATCCTGACCTCTGTAGGTTTTTTTGTCACGGGTTTCCAGGGAAATACGCGAATCCACAGTTTCCCCTTTCTTTTGGCATGACGTGTGATAGCGATCCGTCCTGCTTCGATTTGCCTGGCTGTGATCCAACATGGTTCCATAGCTTGCAGTCCAAATTCACCAAACGATAAATGAGATCCACGATTAGCTTTGCCCCTCATCCGGCCTCTTTGCTGTTTTCGATACTTGACCTTTTTTGGCATAAGCATGGCTAAATCTCCTCAACATCTCCTGTCTGGGAAGTCATTTTTTCTTTCTCCACATCTCCTGTGTAGACCCAGACTTTAATGCCGATCTGGCCGTATGTCGTGAATGCTTCAGTAAAACCATAATCTATGTTGGCTTTCAGGGTTTGCAACGGCAGCTGCCCTCTTAGATACCACTCTGATCGGGCTATTTCGACACCCCCTAATCGACCCGAACACATGACTTTTATTCCCTTGGCCCCCATTTTCATGGCCATTTCCACAGCCCTCCTCATGGCTCTACGGTAGGCTATTCTTTTTTCCAACTGTATGGCAATTCCTTCGGCAACAAGCAGGGCATCTTGTTCAGGTTTGTCCACTTCCCGAATATCGATGTAAACCTCTTTTTGAGCGATTTCCTGAAGAAAAGTCTTGAGGCTTTCGATTTCCTTTCCGCCACGTCCGATCACGATTCCGGGACGGGCCGTGTGAACGATCACTCTGATTTTTGGTCCGACTCGTTCAATATGGACTTCCGAAATCCCGGCATGATAGTATCTCTTCTTGATGATTTTTTTCATCTTCAGGTCTTCATGAATAAGCCGGTGATACTCGGGTCCTTTGGCAAACCAGCGAGAACTCCATGATTTGTTAAAGCCCAATCGAAATCCGTGAGGGTGTGTTTTCTGGCCCACTTTATTTTCCTTTCCTTTCTTCTAAATATATATGGACATGACTTGTCCGTTTCAGTATTCTCGCTGCTCTCCCCATCGGAGCCGCTTTCCATCTTTTCCAAGTAGGCCCTGCATTGACAAAAATCTCGGACACAAACAGATTGTCCACGTCAATATTAGGGACCTTTTGCTGTGCATTGGCAATTGCTGAGCGCAGAGTTTTTTCGGTGATGGCGCTCGCTTTTTTTTTCTTCGAAAAATGAAGGATGGTGAGAGCTTCCCCTACGAATCTTTCTCTGATGAGGTCTGTCACCAGCCGGCACTTCTGAGGCGACATCCTCGCATATTTCGTAACGGCTTGAGCAACGATATTTTTTTCGTCCATTTATTTCTTCATCCTAATAGTTCTTGCGGTTTTCGATGTGTGTCCTTTAAAAGTCCGGGTTGGAGAGAATTCCCCGAGTTTATGTCCAACCATATTTTCCGTGATAAAAACAGGTATAAACCTCTTTCCATTGTATACAGCTATCGTCAATCCAACCATTTCCGGAATGACTGTAGATCGGCGGGACCAAGTCTTTATAACCTGTCTCTTCCCTCTTTGAGAAGACAAGTCATTGACCCTTTTCAGTAACTTATCCTCAATAAACGGACCCTTCTTCAGAGATCTACCCATAACTACTTACTCCTTCTCCGAACAATATACTTTTGTGTTCTTTTATTTCTTCTTGTCTTGTATCCCTTTGTGGGCTGGCCCCAAGGAGAAACAGGATCACGACCGCCCTTTGCCTTTCCTTCACCTCCGCCATGAGGATGGTCGACCGGATTCATGGCTGTTCCACGCACATGAGGTCTTTTCCCTTTCCAGCGGTTTCTCCCTGCCTTTCCTATCGAAATATTCTGATGATCGACATTACCGACTTGTCCGATAGTTGCCCGGCAATCGAGATGTATTTTCCGTATTTCCGATGAGGGAAGGCGAATTTGTGCGTAATCGCCTTCCTTGGCGAGGATTTGAGCACCGGAACCTGCCGCCTTGGCCATCTGCCCTCCCTTCGCCTTTCTCATTTCGATGTTGTGGATGATGGTTCCCATCGGAATATACCTGAGCAACATGGCATTTCCAGGGAGGATATCCACCTGCCTGTCGGCTGATATCACTGTCTGTCCAACCTGAAGGTTCTCGGGCGATAGAATGTAACGTCGTTCACCGTCTCTGTATTTGATCAACGAAATAAAAGCAGACCGGTTGGGATCATATTCAATCGTCTCGACAATCCCTGGAATATCGATCTTATCACGCTTAAAATCCATGATTCGGTAAAGCCTTTTGTGACCGCCGCCACGATGACGAATCGAGATTCTCCCTCGCAAATTCCGCCCTCCGGATTTTTTTAGCGACTGTACGAGAGGCTTATGTGGTTCAGAAGTGGTAAGCTCTTCAAACGTGAGTCCTGTTTTCTGGCGCAAACTCGACGTCACAGGTCTGTATGTCTTTATCCCCATTTTACACAGCCTCGAAATATTCGATCATTTTTTCGCCTTCTTTGAGCTTCACGTACGCTTTCTTCCAGTCTTTTGTCCATCCCTCATTCCTGCCAACTTTTTTTTTCTTCCCCTTCTTTTTAACGATGCGGACTCTATCCACCTTGACTTTGAAAAGCTTCTCAGCAGCTTCCTTGATCTCAATTTTGTTGGCTCTCGAGTCAACTTCGAAGCAAACCTCTCGATTTTTCTCCTTCAACAGGGCACTCTTTTCTGTTATGACAGGTCTCAAGATGATTTTATACGGATCCTTGTTCACTTTAATCTCTCCATCAGTGACTCAAAAGCTTTTTGCGTAAACACAAGCGATTTATAATTCAAAACATCATAAATATTGACTTGATTGAAATCGACTACCTTTACTTTAGGGATATTCCGCAGAGAAAGGAATAAATTCTTGTTTTCCTGATTATCGATAACAAGCGCAGATTCAATTTTGAGTTTCTTTAAGAAACTCAGTCCTTCTTTTGTCTTTGGCTCTTTGAATTTCAGGCTGTCCAAAATCATTATTTGTTTTTCTGCAAACTTCATGGCCAATGCAGATTTCAGGGCATTTCTCTTTGCCTTTCTGGGCATTTTGTAAGAATAATCCCTCGGTTTAGGGCCAAAGGTAATCCCTCCTGATCTCCAGAGCGGAGACCGGGTACTGCCTGCCCTGGCTCTGCCCGTTCCTTTTTGTCTCCAAGGCTTTCGGCCCCCTCCCCTCACCTCGGCTCGAGTCTTTGTCGAAGCCGTACCTCGCCTCTGGTTGGCTCGATAATTAACGACAGCCTCGTATATCAAATGCTCTTTCACCGGATAGGACAGGACATCTTCTGGCGCATTTATCTCTTTGGTTTTCTTGCCGGTTTGGTCTAAAATCTGAACTTTTGCCATTATTTTCTCTTACTTTTTATCTTCGGTATTTTTATCTTCGGTATTTTTCTCATCAGAAGGCGCTGGTTTTACTGGGACAGCCGTTGGCTCGAAATCAACCTTTTTGATCAACAGGTAACCACCGTTTGCTCCGGGGATCGACCCCTTGACCACCAGTAGATTATTCTCCTTATCCGCTTGGACAACTATCAGATTCCTAACTGTCACTTTATCATCACCCAAATGCCCTGGAAGTTTTTTTCCTTTGACAACACGGGATGGGTATGCCGATGCTCCGATCGAACCAGGACGTCTATGAAACATAGAACCATGACTTGCCTTGCCGCCATGATACCCCCAGCGTTTGACGACACCTGCAAACCCTTTGCCTTTGCTACGTCCCGTGATATGGACTTTTTCTCCTTTTTCAAAGATATCCACAAAAAATTGGTCTCCTACTTTTACCTCCGCCTGCTCGATGAAACGGAATTCACGCAAAATTTTCGGAGGGGGAACACCCGCTTTTTCGGAATGGCCGGTCAGCGGTTTGTTGGGCTTTTTTCGGCCTTTTTCTTCTATAAAACCTATTTGAATCGAAGAGTATCCATCCTTTTTTTCGGTTTTTTTCTGGAAGACTGTGCAGGGACCTGCTTGAATCACTGTCACAGAAAAGACATTTCCCTGTTCATCAAAGCTCTGCGTAATGCCTATTTTCTTCCCGATCAAACCCTCGACCATGGTCATTCTCCTCCGGTTCCAAAGGCCTGAATCTCCACATCGATCCCTGCCGGGAGATCCAGCTTTTGCAGTTCCTCAATCGTCTCGTTGTTATAATCGCTGATATCGATCAGCCGCTTATGAATTCTCATTTCAAAATGTTCTCTTGACTTCTTATCCACATGAGGAGAACGCAAAACACAAAAACGATGAATGCGTGTGGGCAGAGGAATGGGCCCAGAGAGGTTCGCACCCGTTCTTTTGGCTTTGATGACAATTTCTTTCACAGACTGATCCAGCAGACGATGATCAAATGACTGTAGCCTAATCCTTATTTTTTCCATTTCAAGTACTCCGTTCTCCTCGTTAATTTAGGCCAAACTCCTCTTTATCTCTCTCCAAGCCTATTCGATGATATCGGTGACAGAGCCGGCACCGACTGTGCGGCCGCCCTCTCGGATCGCAAACCGCATCCCCTTCTCCATCGCCACGTTCGTGATCAAATTGATCTCCAAATTAACATTGTCCCCGGGCATCACCATCTCCACGCCTTGGGGCAATTTCACCGTCCCCGTCACATCCGTCGTCGAAAAATAAAACTGTGGCCTGTACCCAGCAAAAAACGGCGTGTGCCTCCCGCCTTCCTCCTTCTTCAAGGCGTATATCGATGCCTTGCACTTCGTATGCGGTTTTATCGACCCA
>DAOWCB010000068.1 GCA_030633795.1 Candidatus Aminicenantota bacterium
AAAGCGGTATTCAAAAGGGTAGGTTGGTATCACTTGTTTCCAAGTCTTTTCGATAAATCCCAGGGAGTCAGATACTCCTTCCGGCGGGATACGGACGATCATGTAATTGAGATAATTGGGATTAACATTAATGGCCAAGGGTTCGATTTTGTTTTTGAGGGTCTGGTAATGAAAATTTTTCATAACACCGACGATCGTGCCGTCTATACCCACATGGCTGAATCGTTCCCCTATAACAGAATCCTTGTTCATCAAACTGGCCACCTCTTCATTGACGATCCACGCTTTGGAAAGATCAGATGTGTACTCTTTGGAAAAACTTCGGCCATCGACCATATCGATCTTCAGAGTCTCGGTGAAATCAAAATCTACCGCATTGAATCCGATTAAGATCTGGAACTCCGGATCTTTGCCTTCCCACTGGGCTCCACCCGAATTGCTTCCGATATGTGTAGGCAGCTGGGAAGTCCCAGTGACATTCAGTACTTGTGGATTTTGAATCAACTCCTGTTTGAGGACATTGTAAGACTTTTTGGTGTCCGCTCTCAAAGGGATGTAAACCAGATGTTCTTTATCCCATCCCAAACGCATGTTTTTTATGTAATTCTGCTGTTGGTAAACAATGCCTGTTCCGATAATCAAAAGAATCGAAAGAGCGAATTGAACAACCACAAGGACTCTGCGGAACAGGGAACCACCTGAACCTTTATACAGATTTCCTTTGAGAACTCTCGCTGGTTGGAAGGCGGATAAAAACATCGCGGGATAACTTCCGGCAACAAGTCCTGTAAACAACGTGATGCCCAACAATCCGATCAGAATGGTCTCGATGCCTGCTACACTCCAGGAAAGCTCTTTAGATGCCAGATTGCTGAATGCAGGCAGCAATAGCGTGACGATTCCCACGGCAAATATCAAGGCAATGAAAGCATACACAACCGATTCGCCATAAAATTGCCGCACAAGGTGTCCTTTCACTGCTCCCACCACTTTTCTCAAGCCAACTTCCTTTGCCCGGTTGGCTGACCGAGCTGTGGATAGATTCATGAAGTTGATGCAGGCAATCAAGAGAACGATAAAAGCGATAATAGAAAAAATATACACATACTGAATGGCTCCGGCACCCTTCTCGTATCCAAAAAATTGATGGAGATGGAGTCTCGTGAACGGCATAAGCCTTAAATCCGTACGGCTTTCAGGGAGTTTTGTCCGGATAAACCCGAATATCTTCTGATTCACATGTTCGGGAGGAGTGCCGTCCGGTAGTTGAACAAAAGTGTAAATAGAGTTGCTCCCAAAATCCTCCTCTTGGGTTTGTCCCATTCTTTTTAGGATTTCGTAAGGAACTAGAAAATCGAACTGCAATTCGGTGTTATGCGGGATGTTTTCGAGGACTCCTGTTACTGTAAATTCATACTGGTTATTGAGTGTGATAACCTTTCCGATGGGCTCGTTTTCTCCAAAATATTTCTCAGCCAGATCCTCAGAGAGGACCACGGAAAAAGGTGAATCTAACGCTGTGTTTTTATCCCCCTTGACGAGAGGATAGGTAAACATTTTTAAAAAGGAAGGATCGACCGCCCTTCCGGAATCTTCAAAAAACGTGTGGTCCTCATATTTAAATAACAAACCTCTTGTCCAGACTACGCGGGTTGCATCGATGATTTCAGGAATTTCTGCCTTGAGGGCAGGACCGAGGGGATAGGGCGTGACATAAACATAAAAAATCCTCCCTGAGTAATGCTGATCCTCTTCAACACGGTACAGATTTGCCGCATTTTCGTGAAATTTGTCATAGCTCAATTCATCCAGAACCCAAATTGTGATGAGCAAACAGCAAGCCAGACCGATAGCGAGTCCCGCAATATTGATAAAAGAAAATCCTTTATGTCTCCTTATGTTCCTTAGAGCAACCTTTAGATAGTTTTTTATCATTTGAACACTCCAATAAATAGAATTTGAAAGAAAAAGAGGAATAAGTTTTACTATTTGTCCCCAATACCAAAGGGATGCGGCAGTTTCCCCTTTACCGTTCGCGATCTCTGCATAGACCTCACCAAAATCGCCTATGAGGGTGACCGGCCCACATGATTTCATTGATCCTTTTGATCTCACTCAAAGCTTGGATACCTCTATCAGCAAGATTGTAATATCTTTTGCTCAATCCCTTTCTCTCTAGTGTGGCCTCGCCAATATAGGCTGTGAGGTAGCCCTTTTTTGCCAACCTGTCCAATGGAAAATAGACCCTGTATATTCTTCATATTAGAATACGCAAAATAAGCAAAAAAGGTTGCCTTATTTCTAATTTTTAGGATTTTTTAATCGTTCTTCGAGGGTAACAATACAGGGACGTTCCACAGGGGGGGACACTCTATAATTTATTTTTACTAAGAAACTAGTATAGAACTTATGCTTTTTGTTTGACCTTGAAAAGAACAGTACCGAGATATCCACCATCGTTGATCTCTGCAATGTACAAACCAGGCTGAAAATGGGCACGTCTCCTGAGCATGGGCTCAGACAGTCTATCTAAAAGTGCACCAGCTTCCCAATCTTTATTGTTGCTGTCGCTTAATAAAATCGGAGCGCTCTTTTCAACCAACTTCTTTAGTATGTCTCTTAGGCTCATGTTTGCCTCGCTTTTCAAAAAATGCCTCTACTTATATTAGACGAAATCTTTAACCATTTGGTTACAGAAATCTTAAAATAAATCAAGATTATTCCTACTTATCAGGAGTAAGACTTATCTCTTAGACCAATGATTGGTCCAAGAGGGTTTAAATTTTGAATTCTTCCTTGATGTTTTCCGAGACGATATGCCCATCGAACAGGTGAATCGTACGGTGGCTGTATTCAGCATAGGCCGGAGAGTGCGTTACCATGACGACTGTGGTTCCTGCTTCATGCAGTTCCCCGACGATCCGCATCACTTCCTCACCGTGCGCAGAATCAAGATTACCCGTAGGCTCGTCTGCCAGGATCAATTTCGGCCGTGCAACGATAGCTCTGGCCACGGCGACTCTCTGCTGCTGACCTCCGGATAATTGCTGGGGAAAATGATTCTTCCTGGCCATGATCTCCATCTTCTCTAAAACTTCTGTCACTCTTTTTTTCCGTTCAGCTGAAGAATAACCCAGGTAGAGCAACGGAAGTTCAGCATTCTCATACACGGTTAGTTCATCGATGAGATTAAAGCTCTGAAAAACAAATCCGATGTTGTTTTTACGAAGATTCGCTCGCTGTCTCTCAGAATAACCGCCGATCTCTTCACCCATAAAGAGATAATTTCCCTCAGAGGGCTTGTCGATCATACCGAGCACATTGAGCAAAGTGGACTTTCCGCACCCAGATGGTCCCATGATGGCTACGTACTCCCCTTCCTTGATTTCAAGGTTCACGTTGTTCAGCGCCGTTGTTTCCACATCTTCTGTTCTGTAGATTTTTTTCAAGTCTTTAGTTTTAATCAAATTTTCCTCCGAAAAAAGTCTTTACTATACACGTTCTCTTTATTTAAGACGTAATATACACACTTTTAGTTTACTTTAAAACCAATCTGTCCATGTTTCCGAAGCTCTCGTAGGAGGATGTGATAACTTTTGTGCCTGGTTCCAGTCCTTCGAGCACTTCAAAAAAATCAGGATTTTGCCGTCCTAGTCTTATCCTTCTCTTTATCGCTATATCTCCAGATGGCTCCATAACATAGGCCCAATTCCCTCCGGTTGTCTGGGAAAATCCTCCCCTTGCTAACAGGATCGCTTCTGAGATGTCTCCCAGTTCCAATCGGATGTGATACGTTTGTCCAGCCGTAATGCCATCAGGTGTTTCTTCCAAGAACTCCATGTCGACTAAGAACCGGCCATCCACAACCGTTGGATATTTCTTTTGGACGACGATGCCGTAATGTTTTCCTGCGAATTCGAAATCTCCCTTTCTTCCCATTTCTACACGCGCGATGTAGTGCTCATCGATCCCGGCTCTTATCCTGTATCCTGACAATGTGTCTATCTGTCCCAAGTCTTGCCCGGCCAGTTTGGATTGCCCGATTTCTGCTTCCAGAGATGTCAGATAACCGGAAACAGGCGCCTTGATGGTCATATTCTCAAGCCTCGATCTTATGATCTCCATGTTGCTCTGCATGCGAGTGACCTGCCCCTCTAAAGCCTCGACTTGTCTTTGACGGAACTCTAGATCCTTCTTCTGGCTCTCGACAGTCAATTCCTTATTTTTCATCAGATAATCATATTGGTCTTTTGCTAACTCGTATTCATGTTGTGCGATCAAATCGTCCTTTATCAACTCCTGGTAGCGTACATAAACCCGTTTCTGCTGCTGAAGGCTATTTTCCACAAGAGCAAGCTGTTGATTCAAATTAAGCCGGACACGTTCCATGTCCAGACGGGTGTTGCGAAGATTGTTGATCTGCTGGAACAATTCCGCTTCTCTCCACATCAAGTTGATTAAAAGATTGGTGTTGGCCAGCTTCAAAATCGGGTCTCCCTTTTCTACCATGGTTCCAGCTCTGAGATAAATTTCTTCCACTGTTCCCCCTTCGACTGCCGTTAAATAGTGGTAATACGGGAGAACATTTCCCATGACCGGAATAAACTCCTGAAAGGGACCTCGGGTTACCTCAGATACAGTGAGGCGTTCTGCTTTTACATTAAGAGAGGACTTGCTCATTCCAAAAACGAAAATATATATAACAAAGGCAATAAATAGCCCCGATCCTGCAAACGTAGCAATTTTTTTTGGAGGCCATTTCTTTTTTTCGATCTGTTTGTCCATTCCCATTTGAGGTCTCCTTATTCGATTGGGCTGTTCATCAGGTTTTCCCTTCTGCAATAATTGTGCCAGCCTCACAAACCTAGAGGAGAAATTCTGACAGCAGCCCAAATCCTTAAAAAAAGTGTTCGATTGCATAACACAGCCTGTTCATAATCGAACAGTTATATTATAATATGGATAGATTCAGAAAGCTATGGGAAGTCTGAGAAATACTGAGGTCACATGAACGGCACATATCTTGCAACTCTTTCTCTAAACAGATCAATATGAATCTAGCAATACGGAGAATATAATATGAACAAAAAGACAGGCAAAATCCTCATCATCGATGACGACGAGGACATCCTCCAAGCTGCACGACTACTCCTCAAACAACACGTCACACACGTCCACACAGAAAAAACGCCAGAAGTTCTTCCCAAGTTGCTTAAAAACGAAACATACGATGTTATCTTTTTGGATATGAATTTCGCCAAGGGTGCCACATGCGGAAAGGAAGGATTTTATTGGCTGGATAAAATTCATGAAATCGATCCAAATGCTGTTGTTATCCTGATCACAGCTTTTGGTGATGTGGACATGGCCGTCCAGGCAATTAAGGAAGGAGCTTCGAATTTTGTCCTCAAGCCCTGGCAGAATGAAAGGCTCATCGCAACCCTCACCACAGCCATGAACCTCAGGCAAACGCGAACAGAAGCCACAAAACTTCGATCCAAACAGAAACAACTGAGTGCAGACCTCGATCAGCCCTTTCACGATTTCATCGGCAAAAGCCCTGCTATGGAAACTGTTTTTAATGCTATTCAAAAAGTCGCCAAGACAGAGGCCAATGTTTTAATACTGGGGGAAAATGGTACGGGTAAAGAATTGGTAGCCAGAGATCTTCATCGTCAATCTTCGCGAGCCGAGGAAGTTTTTATAAGCGTAGATATGGGTGCATTGAGTGAGACCCTTTTCGAAAGTGAACTTTTCGGCCATGTCAAAGGCGCCTTCACAGACGCAAAGGCTGACAGGGCCGGCCGCTTCGAGATCGCTTCAGGGGGAACGCTTTTTCTTGATGAAATAGGGAATCTCCCTCTCACTCTCCAAGCAAAATTGTTGACGGTGATAGAAAACAGGAAAGTAATTCGGCTCGGTTCGAACAAAATCATAGAAGTGGATGTGCGCCTGATTTGTGCCACAAACATGCCGATTCATGAAATGGTCAATCAAAACAACTTCCGCCAAGATTTGCTCTATCGTATCAATACAGTGGAAATTCGGATTCCTCCCCTTCAAGAACGTATCGGCGATATTCCTGCTCTGGTGGAACATTTTTTAAAAATCTACTGCAAAAAGTACAATAAGCCATTACGACGCCTGAGTTCTGCTACATTTAAAAGATTGGAGAAGTACCATTGGCCTGGGAATGTAAGAGAACTCCAGCATGCCATCGAGCGGGCCATCATCATGAGCGATTCCCAAGTGCTGCAACCAACGGATTTCTTTTTTCCAACTCAGGATGTCAAAGGGGATTCCATGAGTTTTGATGATTATAATCTAGAGGATATTGAAAAATTGGTCATTCATCGTGCCATCAGCAAACATGGAGGAAACATAACGCATGCTGCCGAAGAGCTGGGATTATCCAGAGCATCATTGTACCGCAGATTGGAAAAATATGGTCTATAATAAATTTCGCCTTAACTGCATCATCCGGATTATCCTTCTAGGCTTTACCATCTTTGGATTTTTCTTCATCCTACTTCAAACCTCTCTGTATGCCGCTTTATTTATCATAGGCGTATTCATCATTTATCAAACCTATGCTTTGATTCACTATGTTGAAAAAACCAATCGGGATCTGACTCGTTTTTTCACATCCATTAGATACAGCGATTTTTCCCAGACATTTAGAGACGTCGGGCTAGGACCTTCCTTTGACGGGCTGAGGAAATCTTTCACAGAGGTCATGAATGTGTTCCGAAAAACGAGAACAGAAAAAGAAGAACATTACCAGTATCTTCAGACCATAGTCCAACATATCGGGATCGGATTGATCGCCTATCAACCCAACGGAGATGTCGAATTGATCAATACAGCCGCCAAGCGTCTTCTCGGTATCCCTGTTTTAAAAAACATCCAGTCTCTCGAAACATTCAGCAAGCCTCTAGTAGAAACGCTTTTCAAGATAAAACCAAAAGAACGTGCATTGATCAAGGTTGAAGACCAAAATGAGTTGCTTCATCTAGCACTGTATGCCACAGAATTCAAATTGAGAGGACAGATTTTTTCTCTTGTATCCATCCAAAACATTCACAGCGAATTGGAGGAGAGAGAGATCGAAGCCTGGCAGAAACTCATCCGGGTGATAACACATGAAATCATGAATTCCATCACTCCAATATCCTCGTTAGCCTCGACTATCAATAAAATGCTCAAGGATAGCTATCAAATCCCTGCAGCAAAACAAAAAATCGATTCCGAGTCATTGACAGATATTCATGAAGCTGCCCAGAC
>DAOWCB010000245.1 GCA_030633795.1 Candidatus Aminicenantota bacterium
CGAAGGTTTCTGTCACAGTGTATGCCGGAGCGGTTGTCTTCCAGACACTCATGGGAATCGATTTTTGGACAGGAGCGTTGATCGTCGTTATTCTCACCGGCATCTACACTGTTCTGGGAGGACTGAGGGCTGTTATGTACACGGAAACACTCCAGACGTTTGTCCTTATCGCGGGGTCGGTAGCAGTCACAGTCATAGGCCTGATCAAGATAGGGGGCTGGGATAATCTAGTTGCCATCGTTGGGATCGACCATCTCAATCTATTTTTGCCGGCTGATCATCCCGACTTTCCGTGGACTGGAATGATCTTTGCTCCGCCCATTGTGGGCCTGTGGTACTGGTGCACAGACCAGTACATCGTGCAGCGCACCCTGGCAGCAAAGAATGAAACACAGGCGAGGAGAGGGACAATTTTCGCATCCTATCTGAAACTGCTTCCGTTCTTTATTTTTATCATCCCAGGAGTGATTGCCTTTGCTCTTTCTAAAACCGGCCATTTCCAACTTCTTGAGGCGGATCAAGCATTTCCCACTCTGGTCAAAACACTACTGCCCGCTGGCCTCAGGGGGCTGGTTACCGGCGGATTACTGGCTGCACTCATGAGTTCCCTGGCTGCAGTTTTCAACTCCTGTTCCACGCTGTTCACCATGGACATCTACAAAAAGCTTAAACCCGATTCATCAGAAAAGACTCTTGTCTTAGTGGGGCGAATCGCCACTGGTGTTGTCGTTTTGTCCGGAGTCCTCTGGATCCCATTCATGAAACACATCTCAGGGGAACTGTACCACTATCTCCAGAGCGTGCAGGCATACATCGCGCCGCCCATTGCCGCGGTTTTTCTTTTGGGACTGTTCTTTAAGCGGATAAACGCCAAAGGCGCTCTTGCCGCTCTTGTGGGGGGATTCGTCCTGGGCATGAGCCGGCTAGTCACTGAACTCATCAAGCATGAACTGGGCGGTTGGTTGTACACCTTCGCCAATATGAATTTTCTCCATTTCTGTATTTTCCTGTTTTTGGTCTGCATTGTCGTAATGATCGTAGTGAGCCTACTCACTCCTGCTCCTAATTTTGAACAGATCAAAGGCCTCACCTATGCCACGACAGTTGGGGCTGATAAGGCACGTTCCCGGGCAAGCTGGAACACCAGAGATGTTGTTCTCTCGGTAATCATCATCGTTATTCTTGCCCTGGTTTTAATGTACTTTTCTCCCTTATTCCTCTCTTAATAGAGAGAATAATTTTAGCATAGAGAATAAAACCGGAAGAGAGAACAAAATTGGAGATTATGCTGGTAATAATATGTATCGACATTTTTTATGAGCAATTCAGGAATAAAATAATGTTCTGGAGGTGAAGGATGGGTAAAGAGCTCAAAGATCTTCGGTACCAGAAAACAGCCATCTCGCCAGAAAATATGCTCAAAAATCTGAAAAATGATCTGGAGATCAATGTTTCCGTGGGTATTTGGTATTTCACCCCGGGAGGAGGACGATTTCACGACAGGTTCGTCAAAGAGGCCACAATAGCCGAGCGGATTGCTATGGCGGCTGAGATGGCGAAGTTGGGAGTGAAGGGTATCGAAGCCCACTATCCCGATGAAGTGAATGAAGAGAACGCTCATCTTTATAAACAACTGGAAGATGAGACCGGAATCCGATTGGTGGCAGTTCCCTTTTCCCACTTCTTCCACAAGATGTTTGAGTTCGGTTCACTCTCTAATCCTGATCCAGACATTCGAAAAAAAGCGATTGAGATTGCCATAGGAGGACTGAGACTGGTAAAAAACATTGGAGCGGACATGGCCATATCTTGGCCCGGTATGGACGGCTACCGGTACATGCACGGAAAGCCTTTCATGCTGATGTGGGATTTTTTCGAATCCGCACTAGCAGAGGCTATGGACACTGTGCCAGGAGTGCGCGTGGCCATAGAGCCAAAGGGCTATGAGCCCGCTCCGAATAACATCTACCGCACAACGGCCGAAGGTATTCTGGCTGCGCAGCGGATTGAAAAAAAATTACAAAATGCGAAAAACAGGCGTCTCCTCGAGGAAGGACATGTTTTGGTGGGGCTAAACCCTGAAGTCGGTCATGTCAAGATGAGTTTCGAGATACTTCCAGCAGCTTTCTCGATGGTGATGATGGACGGACGTCTTGCGCATACACACTGGAACAGCCAACCGGACGGCAATTACGATCAGGATAACAACATCGGTGTGGTCAATCCACAAGAGACCGAAGCTTTGCTGTACTCCCTCTGGACATACGGTTACCGGGAGTATTTTGGGATCGATATCAACCCTGAGAACATACCGGTCCAAAAAGCCGTGGAGCTTAACATCGCAGCACTAAAAAAAATGAAGGAGCGGGTCCGCCGCCTTCCCCACGAGAGAATTATGGAGTGCCACCTCCATCCGGAATCTCACAGGGGCGAGCTTGAGGAGATACTCATCCAAAACTGGTAGGACATTGCCATGTTTAAAGGACTTTTTGCGGGTTTAGATGTCTCTACACAGAGCTGTAAGCTCGTTGTAGTGGATACAAAGGCCGAAGAAGTTATCTTTGTGGATTCTGTAAACTACGATGAGGATCTACCCAAGTATGGAACCCAAAACGGCGTGGTTCAAGGCTTAGCTCCAGGAGTTTCAGAATCTGACCCGCAAATGTGGGTGGATGCCGTACACATGACCTTTGCCAGGTTGAGAGCATCGGATATCCCCCAGGAACAGATCCGTTGCCTTTCAGTCTCAGGACAACAACATGGCCTGGTAGCACTCGATGATGAGGGGAAGCTCACGCGTCCTCGGAGTAAACTGTGGAATGATTTTTCCACGGCCGAAGAATGTGAAATTCTGACAAAGCGTGTAGGCGGAAAAGAGGAGATGATCCATGAGGTGGGAAACAGCCAGCGGACAGGATACACAGCTCCTAAAATTTTTCACATGTATCAGCATGAAAGGCAGATCTATCAAAAGTCAACAACATTTTTTTTGGTACATAACTACATCAACTGGGTTCTGACTGGAGGTAAAGAAGGGGGTGTCCGGGTAATGGAACCGGGTGATACCTCTGGCATGGCCCTGTGGAATCCAAAAACTGGGAAATGGTCACACAAAGTCCTCGAAGCTATCGATCCTGGACTGAGAGACAAGCTTCCCCTTATAAAACCATCTGATGAAAGCATCGGACTCATATCTAAAGAACTCGTGGAGAAATATGGATTTTCGCAAGATTGCACTGTGGATGCTGGGTCGGGAGACAACATGTACGGAGCCATCGGCACGGGCAATGTCCGCCCAGGAATCGTGAGTGTCAGTCTGGGCACCA
Organism: Candidatus Aminicenantota bacterium; assembly: GCA_030633795.1. Lineage (GTDB taxonomy): Bacteria > Acidobacteriota > Aminicenantia > Aminicenantales > Aminicenantaceae. The sequence goes on from DAOWCB010000245.1 coordinate 3,327, forward strand.
GCGGGACGGCGTTTTCATTCATGAAAGAGCCTTTTTCTGACCCCTCTGGGGAGATTGCTTCCTATTGCGATAGTACAGGACACTATCTTCCCTTACTCTGTGTCTCCAACCTGGCGAACGGATACGATCAAATTCTCTCCCAGTATGGACTGACCCACGAAACATTCAATCACATCGTCCGAAAAACAAAAC
>DAOWCB010000142.1 GCA_030633795.1 Candidatus Aminicenantota bacterium
AAATAAGAATTTTTTCGATCAGGTCATGTATCCCATGGAATCTCCGATCAAAAGCAAGATTCCTGTCAAGTCGATAGAAGTTCAGTATCCCGCTAAAAGCATGAGTCTTTTCGGGTGGAAACTCCATTGGATAATCGTGTATTTTGCACTATCGATTATCTTTGGATTCGCATTCAAGGGGATATTCAAAGTCCAAATCTGATTGCTTGAAATATTGCAAAAAAACCTGTAAGAAGAAATATATATAATTTTGGAAAGGAGTAGGCTATGAAAATCGATTATTTTAAAATGGAACGGATGCAATCACAATATGAATTTATGGTGGATTACAACCTTTCGGAAAGCGGTGTCCACCCCTTATCGTTTAAAGAACTTCTTCCGCAAGAGCAAATAGAAGAGATCTTGCAAACACCTCTGGGCTACATTCAAACCAACGGAACGACAGAGCTCAGAGAAAAGGTGTGTGCTCTGTATCCTGGAACAAATATTGAAGATGTCTTGATCACCACAGGGTCGATCGAGGCCAATTATCTTCTGACATGGAGCCAGATCGAGCCGGGAGACGAAGTCCTGTTCATGATCCCGAATTACATGCAGCTCTGGGGTTTGATGCGAGCCTTCGGAGCGAATGTGAAGACATTTGCGCTTAAAGAAGACCTGAATTGGAATCCTGATTTAGATGAGCTGAAAAATTTGATCACACCCAGTACAAAAATCATTTGTGTTACAAATCCCAACAATCCGACAGGAAGCAGGCTGAGCAAAGAGGCTCAAGATACGATCCTGGACCTTGCAGAAAAAAACGATGCCTGGATCTTTACCGATGAAGTGTACCAAGGGGCCGAACTGGACAGACAGATAACCCCAAGCTTCTGGGGAAGTTATAAAAAAGTCGTCGTGTCCAATGGCCTTTCCAAAGCCTACGGTCTTCCGGGATTGAGGATGGGATGGATGGTGGGCCCAGAAGATTTCGTTCAGAAAGTCTGGCCCTATCATGATTACACCACCATATCCATCAGTGCCGTGAGCGACCGCCTGGCTAGAATTGCATTAACACCGGAAAAAAGAAATCAAATTCTCGATCGAACACGAACGATCTTGAATAACAACATCGGGATCATGATGGACTGGCTGAAAAAACACGAGGAATTGTTTCAGTGTGTTACTCCCGAAGCGGGGGCAATAGCTTTCTCTCGATACAATCTGGACATAAACTCAACTGAACTCGTCGACAGGATTCGCAAGACGAAAAGCGTCCTTATCTGTCCAGGTGATCATTTTGGAATGGACCGCTACCTCCGAATCGGGTATGGAGAGGAAAAGGAAATCCTCGAAAAAGCCCTGGATCTTATCGAAGAGGCTATAAAAGAGGCACAGGCTATTTAATTTTATTGAACCAGACGATATCCTCCAGATCCTTTCTCTTTTTTACACGACTGGGCTTTTTTTCGTAATAACCCATTGCTAAAAGGGATACGATTTTGTACTTTTTGGGTATGTTCAGGACTTTCCTAGCTTTTCGGGAATTGAACCATCCGATCCAGCATGTACCCAATCCGAGTTCTTCGGCTTGCAGTACGATGTGTTCCCCTGCGATCCCGGTATCGATCAGATAAAAGTTTACACCCTGGATCTGCTTTCCTATTCGATTGGCTAGAATATCCAGGCGGGCCAGAATCATGATCAAAACAGGTGCCTTTGCGGCAAACTTCGACACAGAATAGATACCCGAAAAAAAATCCTTAGCCAATTTATCCTTGAGCTCGGGGTCATCGATGACCAGAAAACGCCAGGGTTGGACATTATCCGCTGAAGGGGCCAGCCGGGCGGCCTCTAAACAAGTGAGGATCTTCTCTTTTTCGACGGGTTTATCCAGATACCGGCGGATGCTCCTTCTTTGTGCGATAATTTCTTTAACAGACATTTCTTTATTTTAGCTAAAGGCTACTTGAAAGAAAGCAATTCGGCTTTTTCGAGAACTTTGAAAAAAGCTAAAACTTTATTGGGGTCGATCGGCCCATACTCTGCCGATACGGCATTCGCTATTTCCCACACACTGCGCTTCCCGTCCACAAAATTCAAGGCTTCATAAGCGGCATATCCGCTAAAATCGACACCAGAGAAAGCCTCTTCTCCGAGTTTCGCTAGCACATAGTCTGTCTCGAGCGGACAGACAAAATTCTCATTTCTCACGGGAATGATCTTATCCAATTTTTTCTGATCTTCAAGCAGGGATATCTTTTTCGTTTTTACGCCGATTCCTTGACAAAGCCGCGCATAACTGGCCTGCGCATCACTCATGAACGACGCTCTCATGTTTTTTATATTTCCGAGAAAATTGCGAATCTCTCTTTTAACAGCGGCATCATCTGCAAACACAAAAGTGGACAAAACAGAATCCAACTCCCTCTGGGAAGAATGTTTGATCACGTTCAAAACTTGTGCATAGGACATATGAACTTTTTCTGGATCTTGTGCTTTCTCTAGAATCAAAAGGCTGTCGTAATAATCTTCGGCCAGCCGGGAAAGCCCGTTCCTTGCGATCAGCCGGGCCATATCCTTTGCCTCCTCGTCAGAAGCGCTGGCCAAATAATAGGAGGCTCCCAATGCGACAAAGCATACACGTCGGAGTTCTGAGGAATCGACTTTGTCCGGCGTATCAAGACTCGTGTGGTGGAACGTATCCCCGTGGCCGAACATCACGGAAGGAACCTTCAATGCTCCGTCGTTGAAGATGTAATGGTCGCTACCCCCACTAAAAGGAAGCACCCGGTATGCGAACGGATGGCTGCTGCCGTTTATGCTTCGCAAGTTCAGTCGATCTGTCAATTTGGTAAAATTCACCACCACATCGTTGAGATAGGAAGGGACAGAATCAGGTGTGCAGGTGATGTTGAATGTACCTCCGGTCAAGTGAAGATCCTCACCGATCATGTCGCAGTTTATGACAGATAGGGTATTTTTCATCCTCTCCAAGTGGGCTTTGATATAGGGCACCGTTCCGGCAAACTCCGGAACCCACAGGAAACGGATTGTCCTTTTTGGGGGATCGATTTTTCCGTTGTCCACCATTTCCTTCAAGGCTCTAGCCATCTCCAGCATACCTCCGCTGCCGCTGGCATTATCGTTTGCGCTGGGTTTTGGATGGCAGAGATGACCGATGATCATGACTTCTTTTTCCGGTTCGACAGAACCTGTAAGTGCAGCAGAAAGGACTTCGACTTTGCCGTCGTAGTACTCGGCCTCCACTTTGGCCTTTAAAACGATTTTTTCCCCCTCATCCAAAGCCTTTTTCAGATTCCAGCCCTGGAGTTTACTGACATTGAAACCAAATCCTATCTTATCCTTTTCTTCCCAGGTCGGCCAGATGGCGGTGTAGCGGATCATGTTCGGGTATCCCGGCCGGGTCTCAGGAGAGTACCATGTCACAACGCCCAATGCCCCGCGCTTAAGAACAGCTTCTCTCATTACTGTTCCGGTATAGGCAGTTGCCAGTACGATCTTTCCCCTGACATCCTTCCCTTCATAAGCTTTTTTACCGACTCCAGTTCCCACATCGATGAGTTCGGTTTCCACATCCGCTGAATTGCTGTGCTTGACCAAGGTCAGAGGGATTTCTTCATAAGAACACAATCTCTTTTTCTCCGGCGAAACTATCCAGAGTTCGGCATTTTTAGCCCTCCATCCGATCGGGGTTCTGTATGTGTAGTAATACCGGGAACCGTTCGAGGGCCATCCCTCGATCTCCACATCAGCATAGCCGATCCGCTCCAGTTCCTTCTGGAGCATTACCGCTGCATCGTGCCAACCTTCACAGGCCTGGATGCGATCATAGTGGGAGATTTGAACCATGTAGTTAAAAGCCCTCTCACCGGAAACCTCTTGCCTGAGCGCTTGAATGAGCCCTTTCGATGCTAGCGGCTCCTCTGCCTGCAAAAGCCCCGAAACAAAAACAACCATTAAACACCCAACGAAAATTTTTCCTCTAAATCTCATAATCACTCCTCTTGATAATATTTTAATTTCCTAAAGCTTTTGCAGTTGAACTATCTGATACGGAGGTCATCCGGAAGTGAGCGGGCATGGTTCCTCTATTTTCCTCGCTGAAACAAGGCGGAAAATTCACGGGCCGACGTATTAGATAGTTCAACTGCCCTTTTGCTTGCGAAAAGATTCCATCTTTAATAATATGGGAAAAATCATGCAACGAGGAGGCAATCTTGCTTAAGAAAATGTTAGGATTGGTTCTAATCTCGCTCCTCTCTTTCAGCACTTTCCTCTCGTCGTCCAATGAGCCGTTGTGCCAGCAGGTCGCAAATTATACCATGAATGTTGTCCTGGATACAGAAAGGAAAACAATCACCGGAGAGGAGTTCCTAAGTTGGACAAACGATACAGAATACCCGACAGATGAGCTATGGTTTCATCTGTATTGGAACGCCTTCAAGAACAACATGAGCACTTTCTTGACAGAATCCAGCCGAAGGGGTAGAGACATGGAAGGATTCAGAATGGATGATTGGGGGTATTGCCGCGTCGATTCCATCCACTTGATCGATGAAGAAAACTTTGCAGAGATCGACCTGTCCCCAACCATGGCATTCCAGCAGCCAGACGACAACAATATCCACGATCAGACCGTGTTCCTCGTGAGGCTGCCCCAACCTGTGGAGCCAGAACAGACCATCGAACTTCGCATCGAATTCCTCTCGAAAGTCCCTCGTCCGATAAGCCGTACCGGTGTGTACAAAGACAACTATTTTATCGCCCAATGGTTTCCGAAAATCGGCGTATTCGAGAATGGAGATTGGAACTGCCATCAATTTCACTCATCCAGTGAATTTTTTGCCGACTACGGAACCTACGATGTTAAAATCACACTCCCCTCCTCCATGATCATCGGGGGCACGGGTGAACACCGTGAAAAAACCGACAATAGGGACGGGACCACAACTCACCACTTCATCCAGCATAGCGT
>DAOWCB010000172.1 GCA_030633795.1 Candidatus Aminicenantota bacterium
CAAAAGATCCGGAGAAAACTCCACGATCTTTTTCTTGATCGTGATGGAATCTCCCTTGGAAACTCCCAGTTCCCTGACTTCCTCCTGGCTTGAAACACCAAGATAAATCTCGACATCTTGCGTGTTGTAGGCGGATATCTCCAGCTTACGCTGAAGGTAATTAGGGCGCGGGGCCACAATGCCTTCGACAATTCCCCTATCTGTGTGAACTTCTACAGCATGACCTTCATACATCTGGGGCAGGAATCCGCCGCGACGGGACACTTTGAGTTTTCCCTCAATAGTGATCTCTTCTACGACAAACCCCAACTCATCCGTATGGGCCACAAAAACCAGGTGTGGTCGGCCGTTTCCCACGGTGAACCAAAGGTTTTTCATGTCGTCTTTCTGGGATTTTACTCCTCGAGGCAAGCGAGATCGGATAAAATCAGCCACTTTACCTTCATATCCCGATACACCCGGGATCAGCACAAGTTCTTTGAGCAATTCCCAGGAAGTCTCCGATTCTTTACTAGTATTAGAGAACAAGGCTCCGTACAAAAAAACGACCAGCGCAAAAGCGAACAGAATATTCTTTTTCATCATAGCCCCCCTTCCTGTAGCAAAGCAGAAAGCAAAGAGCTGAGGGTATCTGCATCTTTGATATCCACGACTTCAGAGGGAGTCTGAGAAAATTTAGCAGGCAAAAAGAGTCCTATAATCTCTTCGTGTGTGGATAAAAATGGATTCATAACCGAGGAGCTATGATCTGGGGCTACCTGGAGAGGGAGGCCTCTGTTCTGAGCCAACTTCTGAATTCTGTCCCGCATTTTTGTCACTCCATCCCCTGAATAAACAAGCACAGGGCCGTTTCCGATTTTTATTCCCGTTTGATCCTCCGCATCGCACGGGAAAACATCAACGATGACAATGCTCTTGGCTCCGATCTCTGCCGATGCGCGAAGAGCCCCAAGGGCAGAGCTGGGGCGTGACCGGCGTAAAGGAAACTTTGTTTGGGCCATCCATACAAATGTGGGATTCGAAGTTGGCGGTTTAGTAGCAAATCGTTTGGCAACATCCAAAACAAGGGCTGTACAGAATTTAAGACCGAGAGAATGGCCGGCTATTTTGCTTCCTGCAAACCGTGTGAGCTCTCTCCAAGGTGTGACGGCATCCAGCATGGCGACTCCTTTTTCCCGTGCCTCATCCTCTGAACCCACGCCGATATCCAAATAAGCCAACTCCAAGCTTGGCCTCTCCTGAAACTCCTTCCTGACTTCAGGGGAAAGAATATGGAGAGAAGGCAGGGCTAAAACGCCCTCGATGGGTCCTTTTTCGGTCCAAACGATCATCGGATGCCCGAGGTAATAGGAATCGATCAAGGGCGGTCCGAACACAGCCTTATCGATCCTTAAATATCCCTGCGGATTTATGCCGCTAATAAAATATCCCGCCTCATCCATGGGTGTGCAGACAGCAAGCTGGGAATTCTGATTCCCCAGTTTCAAATAAAAACTTCCCAGGTTATCTCTCATGATTCGAGATTCCGGGGGAAGAATCCCCTTGATGACCTCAACCATGGGTTCCTCATATCCCGTGGGCGACGGCACTACAAAAAGGATTTCTGCGAGCTTCAAGAGGGAAGATTCTTCGGCATTTAAGACCGGAACAGAGACCATAACAAGAACGCTGAGGGCAATTGAGATAATTCGTTTATTCATACGACCTCCTCAAGCCTGAATTATTCATAAAAAAATGCGAATACTTATTTTATTCATCCCGGATGGATTTAGTTACATATCAATACAACAAAAGGATGAGAAAATCCACTCGATCCTACGAAAAAGCTTGATTTGTGGACCGAATTATAAAATCAGAGTAAGCAAATCTGTTTTATGCCTTTAAAATCTTCAACGCCCTGTCTATGTCAGATACATCCATGATGACAGATACGGTATTGGCTTTTGAGCTCAAAGTGCCATAACAATATTCGATGTTTATGCCTTTATTGCCCAACAAAGTGGCCACATCGGCCAGAGCACCAGACCTATGCTCTAGATCCACCCTCAAGACATCTCTTGTTTCTGTCTCATATTTGTACTTGGCGAGGATTTTCATCGCCTTGTTGTTGTTCTTCACGTAGAGTTTTGCTGAGTCTTGAAAAAGCCCGATGGCCTCGATGTTGACCTTGTTTTCTGAGAGACAACTGCAAAGATCTCCTAAGGTTGAAGGTTTGTTTTCTAAAACCACAAATATTTCAGTGATTCTTTCCATCTGTCCTCCTATTTTTTTAAATTTTATTTTTTTCCTGCATAGGTTTTAAGATATTGAAAACGGAAATAAACCTCAGCTTCTCCTAAATTCTTGAAGCTCAATTCCTGTTTTTTAAACGAAAGATCGCCACGGAAACTAGCAATATCAGGACACTTCTTTTCTGCCATCCATGCCTCGAGTCCTTCCAACAAATGGGAGGTTGCCTCCAATCCCTTCTGGTAAAAAAGGGAACATACTTGAACGGCTGAGGCTCCAGCAAGTATTTGTTTAATGACGTCTTCACCGTTCTGGATTCCCCCTGAAGAGGCCACATCACAGCCCACTCTCCCAGAGAGAAGCCCCACCCACCGCAAGCTCTGATGAAAACTTCCAATCCCTTTACGACTTTTTGTACGAAGATTATGAACATCGATATCCGGCACAAGGAACCAATTGAAAAGGACCAGGGCATCACACCCTGATTTCGCAAGCTTATGGGCTAAGTGAGGAAGGGCTGTGACTTGAGTGGTCAGTTTCACAGCCACGGGAATCGTGACTTCTTTTTTGACTTTCTCCAAAATATCGAGGTGGTATTTTTCATAATCGATACTTGGTTTATCGAGATCGATAGGGAGAAAGTAAATGTTCAATTCCAAACCATCTGCACCTGCATCCTGCAGTTGCCGAGCGAAACTGGGCCAAAGCTTATTCGATTGACAGTTGATGCTGGCAATGATCGGGATGTTCACCTCTTTTTTTGCCTGCTCGATCATCTGCGTGAGTTCCTGAGGAGCATATTCAAGAAGTCCTCCGCGCCTCATATAATCCAAGGCTTCTGGATAGACATTTATATCCTCTTCTGGAATGTTCTGTTCCACCTGGAATTGCTCTTCGAAGATCGATTTCAGCACCACGGCTCCGGCACCTGCTTCCTCACATTTTTTTATTCCAGACAAAGATTTGGTGAGACCAGAACTCCCAACAATGATTGGGTTTCGGAGTTCCAATCCCATGTACTTGGTTTTCAAATCAACCATGTTTTTCCCCGTTCTGAATAATTCAAGATACTCTGTCTAATTAAATTATGTCATTTAATAAATTATTGCAAATCCCCTACAGAGATTTTAATGCCTCTGACCTGGAAGCAAAAATCATTGGTGATAAATCTTCATGCTGGCTTACAGGTCAAAGATTTTTCCCGGATTGAGGATATTGTTCGGATCAAAGGTTTTTTTGATCCCCCTCATCAGACTGATGGATTCTTCGTCTAAAACATAGGACAGATAAGGCTTTTTCACGATCCCGATACCATGCTCCCCAGAGATCACTCCTCCCCTTTCTTTGCAGTCTTGGTATAACTCTCTGCGGACATTTTCCAGTTTGTTTTTCCAATCCTCCTCAGGAAGAGGGACTATGTGCCCATCTTCGTACACAGCTTTCATGATGTGTGTGTGCACATTCCCGTCGGCTGCATGGCCGAATGTCGGCAGCCAAATCTTGTATTCCTGAGAGACCTCTTGCACGCGCTTGACATGCTTGGCGATCTCGGCACGCGGCACTGCGATATCCAGAATTTCCAGGGTATGGGCTTTGATGGCTTCGTAAATTTTGCTGCGGATTTCAAGAACCTGCTGCTGTTTGCTCGGGTTATCAGCCACAAAAACATCCAGAGCGTTTCGTTCCATACAAATTGCAGCCACCTGCTCGGATAATTTGTCCATCTGTTCCTCAGTTGCAGCATCGCAAATGATGAGCAAATAAGTGCTGCCTTCCGTGCATGGCCATCGTTTACGCAGAAAATTTTCCGTGATCTGTATGACATCTTTCGGGATAAACTCAACGGCCAGTGGCATGATTTTTTTGGCTAGGAGTTCCGGCACCGTGTCGATGGCGTCCTTCAGGTCATCATACGGGATGATGAGCGAACGGGACATCTGGGGAGATGGAATGAGTTGTATGGTGGCTTTGGTGATAATGCCTAAGGTGCCTTCCGAACCGATCATCAAATGCAATAAATTGTACCCGGTGCTGGATTTCATCAGTTTCCCACCCAGGTTGATTACCGCCCCTGAAGGAAGGACGACTTCCAATCCCCGAACATAGTTGCGGACAACGCCGTATTTCACCGCCCTGGCTCCTCCCGCATTCGTAGCGATGACACCGCCGATCATGGCTGTCTCATCTCCAGGGTGAGGGGGAAAGAAAAGGCCGCCCTCTTCGACACGAGGGTAAAAGTCCATCAGCA
>DAOWCB010000253.1 GCA_030633795.1 Candidatus Aminicenantota bacterium
GTTCCCTGTTATTAAAATGGAAACGAATAGACAAATATTCCTACCGCGATGATAACACAACCCAGGATCTTGGCCCAATTCACATGTTCTTTCAGAATATACTTTGAGAGGACCACAACGAGAATATAGCTGACTCCTAACCAAGAGGTCATGTGTTTCAGGTAAATTCCTTGGAGTGCATAAAGGTTAGAAACCGTAGCCACAAGATATATCCCGAGACCCAAAAGAGTGTATTTGTCAAAAAATGTGAGGAGCCAATTTTTCTTGTCTCTTGTTCCCATCTTTAAAAAGACTTGTCCAAAACCCATGCACAAAATAACCAGAGCAGCAGCAATATAATGGTTCATTTTTCTATGTTCATTCCGATCACTACGATGCCTGCCATGATGATCAATATGCCAAGGATCTCATGGGTATGGACCTGTTCATGAAAAAAAAACCAGGCACCGAACAGAGTCATGCCTCTGAGGAGACTTGTGAAGGGATAAGCAAAAGACAGCGGATAATAGCGCAATGCCATGATCCAGACACAGGCCTGGAGCCCGAGGCCCACTAATGCCGCCGCATACCATGGAGTGAGGAGCGACGCCAAAAGTCCTCCTCCCTTTCCCAGCAATGCGGCTTTTTTACTGAACATCGCAGCGCTCGACCCGAAAAAGATGGAAAGAAGGATCCAGATAAAAGCAATTGAAGAGCTAGGATTTGGGTGGTTCGTTCTCACTCGTGTCTTCATCTTCCTGTCTTATGCTGTATTGCGGCCTGCGATTGATGTTCAGATGGATACGGCCGATGTATTCACCTATTATCCCCAAAAAAAACAGGATCATGCCGGAAAAAAAGGATAGAGAAACGATGATCGCCGTGAATCCACTGACATTCGAGCCAAACAACACTCTTTTCACGGCAAAATAGACCCCTATGATAAATCCTGCTGAAGCAAACAAAACTCCTGCGTAAGAAGCGATTTGGAGTGGCAAAAGTGAAAAATTTGTCATCATGTTGATAGACAGGGCCAGCAGCTTTCGGAATGTGTACCCACTTCTCCCCTGAGGTCTGGGCTGGTGTTGGACATAGATCCGGGAGGCTCGATCTGTATACCAGGCGATGAGACCATTGATGTAGGAGAAGTTGAGGTCGTACTCAAGGATCTTCTTTGCCAAATCACTGCGCAAAATCCGAAAGGCAGACACCCTCCCCTTGGTCTTGAAAGTCAAGGCGAAGAACTTGTTGATCATCCAGGAGCCCCAACGGCGGTACCGACCATGTTTTTTTGATTCATAAACGCCGAATACCACATCGTACCCCTCTTCGAGCTCTGTGATCAGCGCGGGAATCTCCTCGGGCGGATTTTGCAGGTCATCATCGAGTGTTATGCTGTATCGGCCTCTTGCTTGTCGGAAGCCACACATGGTCGCATTTTGTTGCCCGTAGTTCCGCATGAGCTTGTAGCACCTGATCTCAGCATAACGCTCACGCAAAGACCTGAGAATCTCCCAGCTCCGATCCTGGCTGTTGTCATCGATGAAGACTAGTTCGTAAGTCTCATTCAGCTTTTCAAACGTCTGCGCAAGCCGCGAAACAAGCTCCTCCAGAGTTTCCTCCGCATTATATACGGGCACCACCACGGAATATGCCGGTCTATCCTGGCTTAATGGTCGTTCCATCATTTTTTAAAAGTTTTCCCTTGTATGACTATCCTTTTGATTTTGCAGGATTGCCAAAAACTGTAACGTTAGGAGGTACACTATGGGTTACGACCGAACCTGCCCCGACATAGCTATCCCGTCCGATCTCGAGCTCCGGGAGGATACAACTTCCAGCCCCGATGTAGGCCCCCTCATGAATCCTGACCCTTCCGCAAACCGTGACCCCTGGACCGATAAAAACGAATTTGCCCAAGACATTCTCGTGTCCCAAAGAAGCGCTCCGTTTCACACAGGAATGATCGCCGATGACAACATCGGTATCGATGGCCACCTGTGCTTCGATCGCTACATCGATTCCCACTTTTGTGAATGACAAATCGGTCCCCGGTGTGATCAGAGACACCAGTTGACACCCATTCTCTTCGAGAATTTGAGCGACTTTTTTCCTGCCAGACATAGTCCCGAACACATTGTTAAAAAAGAAGGTTTTTTCGAGATCGAGGGTCCTGATCTGATCCCGGCCTCCCAGGATGGGATGCCCATAAAAAAACTGCCCGCTCTTCCCCGGTGTATCATCGATGAATCCGACCAGGTTCCAAGTCGGCTCCCTCTGATTGATTGCGGCTAGTATCTTCAAGACACAGGGATTCGATCCACCGTATACAACAAGGTCCTTATTCATTGGAATCAGAGTCTTTTGTTTCCCATGCAATCACAACAGTCTATTATGATATAACCTCAGAGGGAAAGAGGTCAACGAAATTATCACATTAAGCTCTGTGTCAATCAAGAGTCATTCTGAGTGTAAAGAACTCAGGACCCTCCACGGCGATAGCCAAAAGGTTTGATCCAGTGTATAAATGCTTTTTTAAGAGTTGTTCATCCAAAACTATCTTTATATTTCTTCTGTGAAAGGATTTTTTAAAGATATTTGTGTCATTGATTTCTATTTTGACATCAACCGGTTTATTTTCAACAAAATCCCTTCGTCGAAGGAATAGTGTTATATTTTTATCCTTGCCAAATTTGAATCCCCCTGCAATAGAAACTTCAAGATAGCCCTTTGAAGATAAGAACCTTTCCTTAGGAGCTGAAACATTTCCACGGAGTGGATTGACAGTGATGCTCCTCCCAACCAAAAGAGGATAGAAAAGGAAGATAAAGAGGATAATTGAAGTTGTCAGGATCGCAAGCAGACCGAATTTAATTTTGCCGAATTTCTGTCCGATCGCTTCTAAAGGAACCACGGCTAGAATTACGACTAAAGGTAAAAAATAATATTCTTCTGGCCGAGAATAAGTCATAAAATAGAGGAAAGAAATCAACGACAAAGATAGGAATAACCACAGATTTTCTCGCTTAAGATACACGATCGCCAGAATGAATAAGAGAACGAGAAGGAAAGCCGTAAGTAAATTTGCGATGTCTTGGGAATTAATAAAATGATGGGTCAATCCTAAAGAGTGTTTCAGAAAAAGATGGTTATTCAAACTGCCAATCTTCCTTTGAAAATGTGCAATCAGATTCACCGTATATGTCTTTGGATAAAGGAGGAATGGAATACAGCCTAAAATCGTCCCTACGATAAAATATTTCGCATTGGAAAAACTGGTTTTCCGCTCTTTAATCACTAAGATCACAAAAAACGGCAGAAAAAACCAGAAGACACGTCGAGTGGCCAGCGTAAGAGCAAGGGTGAAAAAAAAGAGTTTGTCATTTTTTCCGTAAAAAGAGATCAAAACTAGCGCAAGAACCAGTAAATATGGAAAAGTGTGTAGATTCATCAAATAGTAATGGGAGAGGTTCGAAGAAAGAACAAGAATAAAAATCAAAAA
>DAOWCB010000375.1 GCA_030633795.1 Candidatus Aminicenantota bacterium
ACGGGATTTAGTGCTATATGCATTGAAATCAGGGACATGTACCGATTTTCCGAAATCGGTAACGTGTCCCTTGATTTTAGGCTCGTGCATGAATAATTCAGGTTAACCAGGATAATTTATAAATTATCCTGGTTAGCCCATGTTTATTTGTAAAACCGAATTTTGCTTATAGATGGAGGATTCATTATGAAAGACTACGCTCCAGAAAAAGTCAGGAATGTTGCGATCGTTGGCCACGGATCTTGCGGGAAAACATCCTTGACTTCCATTTTTTTGTACGATTCAGGAGCAACCACAAGGTTGACCAGGGTGGAAAACGGGAACACGATTACCGATTATGATCCGGATGAGATCGAAAGACAGATTTCGATCAATTCGGCTGTCTGTCACATGGAATGGAATGGCCACAAAATAAATGTGGTGGATTGTCCTGGATACATGAATTTTTTATGGGACACAAGGGCAAGCCTTAGAGCTGTGGATGCAGGAGTTGTCGTTGTCTGTGGTGTGGCTGGCATAGAGGTGGGGACAGAAAAAGTGTGGGCGATGATGGATGAGCTTGAATGTCCGCGGATATTGGTGATAAATAAACTGGACCGTGAGAATGCCAATTATGAACGGACAGTTCAATCCATCCATAACTTTTTCGGTCGTCAAGCCGTTCCTGTTCATCTGCCGATCGGGGAGGAGAATGATTTCCGAGGTTTTGTGGACTTGGTCAATAATTCTGCCATCTTATTTCAAAAGGACAACAGCGGAAAATTCACAAAAAAAGAGATCCCCGATGATATGAAAGATATCGCGAAGAGCAAGATCCAAGAACTCACAGAAATGGTTGCGGAAAATGATGAACAGTTGATGGAGGTTTACTTTGATAAAGGGGAACTCTCACCCGATGAGCTCAAAGCAGGCCTGAGAAAAAGCATTGCCAGCCGAAAGTTTTTCCCGATCCTCGTGTCTTCTGCCCTGTTGAACATCGGTGCCCAGCCTATCCTTGACGCCATCGTGGACTACATGCCGACACCAATCCAGATCGGGGAAATCAAAGGGGAAAAAGGGGCTGTAAAAACGACCACAGATGAGCCCTTTTCAGCTCTTGTGTTCAAAACGATTTCGGATCCTTATACTGGAAGGATCTCCCTGATGAGAATCTTCTCCGGTAAAGTGAATCCCGATGCAACTGTCACTAACTCCAGCAAAGAGTTGGACGAAAAACTCGGCGGACTGTTTTTTCTCCAGGGCAAAGAACAGATTCCGGCCGGGCAAGCCAAGGCTGGTGACATTGTGGCCACGGCCAAGCTGAAGGACACATCAACAGGGGATACCCTGTGTGCTAAAGGAACCTCCGTCGTATTCTCCACCATCAAATTTCCCGAGCCTTCGATTTCTTTTGCTATAGAGCCCAAAACTAGGGCGGATGAGGACCGCATATCTCAAGCTGTTCACAGGATTACCGAAGAGGATCCAACAGCGAGAATTGAAAGAGATCCGGAGACCAATGAGTTGATCATTTCCGGGAACGGCCAGCTTCATGTGGAGATCATCACTGGCCGCTTGCAAAAGAGATTTAACGTGAGTGTCGATATCAAGCCGCCAAAAATACCTTACAAGGAAACCATAAAGGGCAAGTCTGACGTGCAGGGAAAATACAAGAAACAAACAGGAGGCCGGGGGCAGTATGGCGATGTCAAGATAAAGATGGAACCTCTTGCCAGAGGCTCGGAATTTGAATTCGAGGATAAGATCTTCGGAGGGTCGATTCCCAAAAATTACATCCCTTCGATCGAGAAAGGCATCCAGGAAGCGCGCAAGAAGGGGATAATCGCAGGTTATCCTGCCGTAGATTTCAAAGTCATCCTGTATGATGGCTCTTACCATGATGTCGACTCCTCGGATATCGCTTTTAAAGTGGCGGCATCCATGGCTTTTAAGAAAGCAGCGAAAGAGTCCAAACCCACCATCCTGGAACCCATCATGAATGTCGAAATCTATACTCCAGAAGCCTACATGGGGGATATTATGGGAAATCTCAACGGCCGAAGAGGAAAGGTTCAGGGAATGGAACAGAAAGGCAGCTTGCGGATCATAAAGGCTCAGGTTCCGATGGCCGAGATGCTGGATTTCGAGCCGACATTAACCTCTATTACAGGAGGAAGAGGGTCCTTCATGATGGAGTTTTCCCGATTCGAAGAAGTCCCATTCCAGCTGCAGCAAAAAATCATCGACGATTCCGTCAAAGAGGGACGCATCAGGGCTGAAGAAGAATAATAATCCCGTCTACTTTATCT
>DAOWCB010000343.1 GCA_030633795.1 Candidatus Aminicenantota bacterium
AATCTTCTCATCGTCCAATTCAATCCGATAGGCAAATTCCTCGTAGGAAGGAAATACTTCGATAATGTCGCCCCTAACCCGAAATCCACCCCTTTGAAAATCTGATTCCTGTCTTTCATATTGAATGTCCACTAGGTCCTTGAGGATTTTTTTTCTCGTTATAGATTGATTCTTTTCCAGCGTGAAACTCATGGAATAGTAGGTCTGGGGCGATCCGATCCCATAGATACAGGAGACAGAGGCAACGATGATGACATCCTTCCTCTGGAAGAGAGAATTGGTGGCACAGAGTCGCAGGCGATCGATTTCATCGTTTATCGTGGCTTCTTTGGCGATATACGTGTTAGTCGCCGGGATAAAGGCCTCCGGTTGGTAGTAGTCATAATAACTGACAAAGTACTCTACGGCATTTTTAGGAAAAAAATTCCTGAACTCTTGATAGAGTTGGGCAGCCAATGTCTTGTTGTGAGAGATGATAAGGACAGGCCTGTTTGCCGTTATTATGATGTTGGCCATGGTGAAGGTTTTTCCCGAGCCTGTCACTCCCATCAAAACCTGGTGCTTTGTTCCCTTACTCAAGCTTTCGGTGAGCTGCGAGATTGCACCAATCTGGTCCCCTTTGGGAGCGAATTCTGAATGCAGATCGAAATGCTTCATCAGAGCCATTATAACAAAAAAATCAGAAACGAGTGCCAGAGCGGAATAATCAGGGGATTGACAATCTCTATTCCCGTGATAAGCTTATTAGTAGAAGGAGGTCAGATGAAAAAATTTCCATGGTTACTAGCTCTAATGGCAGTGGTCATTTGGTTAAGTTCATGTGCTCCCACAACCACAGTCACATCTACAGGGGGCCCCTCCATAGCTCAAGCTCAAGCGGAACGGTATGATGGCCCCAAGGCGCGGCTCGCTGTCGGAGAATTTCAGGATAAGACTGCAAAGGGAGGATGGACCGGAGGATGGTATGGCATGTACGGTATGCAATGGCGCCAGATCGGAGAAGGCATGAGAGATATGCTTACCACAGCGTTGTTCAACAGCAATCGGTTCATCGTCCTAGAGAGGGAACAACTCGGTGAGGTATTGAGAGAGCAAGATCTTGGTGATACTGGCCGAGTGAAAAAGGGAACAGAAGCTCCCATAGGGGAAATCTATGGAGCAGAGCTATTGATCACCGCTTCAGTGACAGAGTTTGCGGGAGGCGCAAAAGGCGTTGGCGGAGAAACGAAAATCCTTGGGCTAAGAGTTGGCGGAGGTGTGAAAAAAGGGCATGTTGCCATCGATATCCGTATCATCGACCCCAAGACATCTCAGATCGTCGCGGCTACGAGTGTCCAAGGGGATTCCACCAGTTTTGGAATTTCTGGATCCACATGGGTTGGCGGAAGTCTACCGATTTCGTTAGGCGGATTCAGCAAAACACCGATCGAGAAAGCGATCCGAATGTGCATCCAAAAAGCCGTTGAATATATCGGGAGTCAGACGCCAACTGAGTACTACCGCCACAAATAAAATCCCTGGAGTATTCATAAAAATTGCCGATTCCTTTTTTAAAAAAATATATTAATATTTCCAAATTCATTTAGATTTATAATCGGCAATTTTTCCCCTTCGGGCGGCCCAATCTCACTGCTTTTCATCCATTAATACTAGGGTGGGGTGGAGGGCCTCGGCCCGTGAATAATCCAGGTTAATTAGATGGTTTTGGGGAGCATCTTGACGGTGCCTTTGAATTTGGCCCCGTCCTGGATGGCAATTTGAGGAGCCGATAGGTCCCCGATTATTTTGGCCTCTTTTCCGACCAAAATCTTTCCGGCAGCGGTGACATTGCCTGTGACCTCCCCAAGTATAGTAATGTTTTTTCCCAGAATATTTGCTTGGACTTTTGCTTCCCTTTCAATATGGAGGTCATGATCTCCTGAATCGATTTTTCCCTGAAGATGGCCTTGGATGATCACATCTTCATCACAAACCCATTCGCCTTTCAGCTTCGCGGTAGATCCTAGTCTTGAGGGTTGAGACAGAGCCCTTTTTTCGAGGAGATTCTCTGCTGTTTTGGTTTCTTCCTCAAGTTCTGACATTGTGAGCCGATTATATTGAGCAGAGGGAAACCTGTCAAGCCGGATCAATTCAGGTTAAAAGCTTTTCGTTGATTATTTTTAGAAAATCCCATACAATGAAAAACCTTTTTAGACTGGATTAGTCATAAAAAATGCCAATACTTATTATTCAGGTTGGAAGGAGGAACCATGCAGGCAGGTCAGATTCCGATATTGCGTGTTGAAGCTGACACTATTCCTCGGGCTTATGAACAGGCTATCAGAGAAGTCTGGGAGAAGGGGATAAGCATCCGCACCGAGTATGACCGTCCCGAGGACCCCCCCAGCCGAGATGCAACAGTCGTGATTGTTGTCCAAGAACCATTTGCGCAACCTCGTTTTCACCGCTCTTTTGCCGATGGATTGGGTGGGCTGGCAGAATATGTCATGGAAGTCGTGCATGGAGCCCATGATTATTGGGTCAAGCCATTGGAAGAGATCTTGAAGGGAACGGAAAGTCAGGACACCCGGTGGACTTACACTTACCATGGCCGTCTATTCGAGTACAGGATTGAGGACTTGTTGATCGATCAGATCGATGCCATGGTCAACAAACTTGCCGCTACCGGCTACACACGCCGAGCCCAAGC
>DAOWCB010000162.1 GCA_030633795.1 Candidatus Aminicenantota bacterium
AGAAAGCTTTTTCTCGGGCTTGACAGACATCGGAAAGTTCTCGCCGTTTGGGTCCAAGTTTAGAGAAGGTGCGATATGGCTCAGCACCCGCCATTCCCGGCGTCTGCTACCCATGCTGCGGCGTGAGGCATAAGCATAGCAGAACTCGAAGGGTTTGCCGCTATCAGAGTTCCAAAAACCTAGCTCTCGGGCGAGTGAGTGAACATTATCCGAAGCCATGTAGTTTTCCAGGTCGTTGAGGTCGATCTGTCGGATCCGACAGGCGTTGGCCGAAACTCCCACATGGTCGTCAGGGATGCGGACCGCAGCCCAAACCGCACCTTTATTGCCCTCCCCAGGTCCCAATATCTCAAAGTGCCATGTTTCTTCGGGATCGGCAAAGGTGAAACATTCGCCGTAATCGATGTATCCGTAGGTTTTAGTCAATTCATCGGCGATCCGGATAGCCTCGCGAGCGGTCCGGGCCCTTTCGAGAACTAGCCGATAAAGCTCGGGGCAGTCGATGATCCCTTCCCTGCTCCGGAGCTCTCGTTTTCCGCCGAACGTTGTTTCGCCGATAGCCAACTGATGCTCGTTCATACAGGGGTATGCGGTGTTGATATAAGCGTAGGTTTCTGCAACCTGTGGGATCTCGCCTTTCTTGAGCGGCCTGTCCTTCGGGCCCTTAGTCCTCTTGGCTTGGAGATAAACAGGGGCCATGTCCTCTGGTTTGTGTTTTTTGTGCGGCACTATGTTGATCCATGTCCGGTCTGTGGAGCTGTCGCAGGAGTGTGAGGTCATTGTCGAACCGTCGACAGAGGCCAATTTTCCGACCAAAATGCTGGTACAGGATTCGATCGCAGGAAGAATGTCATCGTTGACATTCGCTTCAGATTGAATGGCCGGACCCTGGACAGCCAGCAAAAACAAGCCAACACAAATAAAAAACGTTAAGGTCCACTTTTTCACTATCTTGCTCCTTTTTTTTAGTCTTACCAGCTTGTAGCATAACAAATCAAAAGGGTCAAATGAAAACAGAAATAAAGAAAAGAGGTCATCTCTTGACCGCCAAATTATTCTGTATTACTATGGCATCATACATATAAGTATATATGTTGCCATAAGAAATCTTTAAGCAATCCAGCAGGAGGTCGGAATGAAAAAAACCATAAATCTGCTCATTTTTTTACTTATTGCATTCTTCTCTACAAGTTCCATGGTTTTTGGAATCCAGGCGGAAACCGAGAATAAATGTTTTGATTGTCATAAAAAGGTTACGCCTGGGCTGTTCATTCAATGGGCGGATTCGAAGCATGCCGAGAATGATGTGGCGTGTATCGACTGTCATGGTGCCGAGAAGAACGACCCGGATGCTTTTTTGCACAATAAGGTTTATGTGGCCACGCTGGTTACTCCGAAGGATTGTGGGAACTGTCATGATGCCGAGTCAGAGGAGGTCAGCAATTCCTATCATGCCACAGCGGGGGAAATTCTGGATTCCAACGATGCGTATTTAGCCTATGTGGCAGGAGGTAGTCCCGCCGTGATCACAGGGTGCGAGAGCTGCCATGGCGCGAAGGTGAAAATAGATCCGGAATCTCGGAATAAATTGGCGGCCGAAACTTGGCCGAACTCCGGGATCGGTCGCTTGAATCCGGATGGTTCGAAAGGATCGTGCTCTGCCTGCCATACACGCCACGCCTTTTCAAAAGCACAAGCTCGGCAGCCCGAAGCCTGTTCCAAATGTCATTTGGGACCCGACCATCCTCAAAAAGAGGTTTACGAGGAGTCCAAACATGGGAATGTCTATTATACCAACATCGATAAGATGAATTTGAATGCGGAGAACTGGGTCGTTGGTGTGGATTACGCCGCTGCTCCGACATGCGCCACATGCCATATGTCGGCAACCCGGAAGCAGGCTTTGACCCATGACGTGGGACAGAGAATTTCCTGGACTTTGCGCCCGATCCTTTCGAAAAAAAAGGACGATTGGGAAAAGAAACGTTCGAATATGCTGAATGTGTGCGGGGCCTGCCATGGGAAGACGTTTGCAAAGAATCATTATTATCAGTTCGATGCTCTGGTGGTCCTTTACAACGAAAAATTCGCACGTCCGGCAAGCGAGATCATTGCCATGTTGAGAGATAAAAAATTGTTTAAGAATCCCGCAAGTTTTTCGAACAAGATCGAATGGACCTTCTGGGAGTTGTGGCATCATGAAGGGCGAAGGGCACGCCATGGAGCTGCCATGATGGGGCCGGATTACACATGGTGGCATGGGATTTACGAGGTTGCCCAACATTTTTATTTCAAATTTATCCCAGAAGCCCTGGAGTACGAAAACCCTGAAATAAATGCCTATATCAAAAACTTGCTCCAGACAGATCCGATGCATTCCTGGCTGAGCCAGTCGACAGAGGACCTTAAAAAGGGAATCCGGTCTGGAAAGATTCAGGAAATCTACAAAAAACTGTTCAAGAAATAGAGCACGAGGTTAAAATCAAGGGACACTTATCAGAAATTCCCAATTTCTGGCAATATGTCCCTGATTTTAATGCATATAGCATTAAATCCAAAAAAAAATGTTTATGAATAATTCAGATTATGTGAGGTATGGGATGAAATTAAAAAAAACAATCGGTTTTGCCCTGGTCTTCTTGTTTTTTTTGCAGCTAATAGCTGCTGCAAATGATTTGAGAGATACTATCGAAAACGGCAAGATATCCTTGGATGCAAGATATCGTTTTGAATTTGTGGATCAGGATGGGGTGGATAAGAATGCAATCGCCTCGACTCTGCGTCTGCGGTTGGGATACACAACCAAAGATTTGTATGGTTTTCATCTCCATTTCGACCTGGAGACCATTCATGTTATCGGCATCGGGGATTTTAACAGCACGGACAACGGGAAAACAGAGTATCCCGTGGTGGCAGATCCTGAAGACACCGAATTGAACCAAGCTTATCTCAATTACAGCGGGATCGAAAATTTTGCCTTCAGATTAGGACGTCAGAGAATCATTCTGGATAATGCCCGTTTTATCGGGAATGTGGGATGGCGGCAAAACGAACAAACATTCGATGCCTTCAAATTCGTCAACACATCCCTCCAAGATTTCACATTCACCCTTGCGTACTTTTCAAGGGCCAACCGCATTTTTGGGGCACACCATAGCCGGTTGAGCCATACCAAACTCAATGCCTTTGTTTTCCATTTGAATTATAAATTTTTCCTGGGTGGTCTGAGTGCTTATGCCCACTTTATCGATAACAAAGATAATCCTGACAGCTCCCATCAGAATTTTGGATTGCGTTTTACCGGAGATTATGGTGCTACCGATGAGATATCGGTTTTGTATGCCCTGGAGTTTGCCACACAACATGATTACAAACAAGGATCGGATATTATCAATGCCAATTATCGATTTCTAGAGCTGGGGTGCAGCTGGACAAGGTATACGGCTAAGGTGGGTTATGAGGTGCTTGGCGGGGATGGAAAATACGGATTTTCAACTCCGTTTGCCACGCTGCATGCCTTCAACGGATGGGCGGACAAATTTTTATCGACACCGTTGAATGGCATTCAGGACATATATCTACTTATTGGCGCAAATTTCGATGTTCTCCAGCGCCCGCTGATTTTGAAACTCGTCTATCATGATTTTCGGTCTGACCATGACAGCATCCGATATGGATCGGAGTTGAATGTGATGGCCCAGATGACGGTGCTAGAAAGACTGGATGTTCTGCTGAAATTCGCCGGTTATAATGCGGATAACCATGTCTCAGATACGACAAAAGTTTGGGTATCCCTTCATTATCGGTTTTGATTCCCTGGGAATAGATGTCTTGGCTATTTCTTTTTGGGCTGAAAGCCGATACGGTCAAAGGGATTGACTACACTAGTCGTGATATTGCGCAGATGAGAGTTGATCCTTTTTAACCAGCGGACATAAAGAACAAGCGCCGCTGCATCATTCGGCTGGATGTTCGAATCCTTCTCTTTGACGACCGTCTTGACTATTTCATCACACATATCGTTGACCCATGCATATCGATCCAGAAGCTCAAGAGCTAAATCCGCATCTCCCTCTTCGAAACACTTTTTGGTTTGGACAAAACTATCTTCTGCGGCTATTTCTATGCGGACGAGTTCTTCCTCGAATTTCCCGCCATGCAGTTTTCCGGGATGGTCAAAGGCAAGCTCCAACATATTTTTGGCATAGTCTCCGAGGCGTTCGATGTCGATGATTATGCTGATCAAGGCCAATCCCGAAGGCAGGTCAGCCGTGCCTTGAACAGCCAGGTGATTGAACACCATTCGCCGGACTTCACGTTCGTATTTGTTGACTTCCTTGTCCTTATCCTTCATCGAAAGGTCGATTTCGCTGTCCTCCCTCTGCCTGAGGGAAACCTTTGCTTCCATGCACATTGCCAGGGTGATAGCCAGCATGTCGAAGGATCGTTGGTATGCCCTATCCATCAATGTATCCTTTTTGAAAATAGCCAGCCATTTTTTAAACATTGAAATCTCTCCTCATCTTAAAATAACTATCACTAATATAGGAATAAGGAAAAAAACCACGACGATATACAGAATTACTACGATCTTGTATTTCACAGCGATCCCTGCGAATTTCTCGGCCATCGAGATCGGGACAAACTTGAATGGCCACCAGACGATCATACCGGATATGTTGAACAGCAGATGGGA
>DAOWCB010000224.1 GCA_030633795.1 Candidatus Aminicenantota bacterium
CGATCGATTATTTTTTTATTTGTTGCAATCTCAGGTCTAATAATCTTGATCGCAATCTTCTCATTTATTTCTTTATCAAATGCTTTATAGACCTTTCCCATCCCCCCTTTTCCCAATTCCTCGATAATTTCATACCGGCCTGCTAAAATGCTTCCTGTAGTAAGATCTACAATCGGGACCGACAGAGTTTCTGTTCGCGCATCTAAGGTTTCTTCAGAAAGAGGGAGCGGTGTGGCGCAGTTTCCGCAATACTTAGTGTTCTCTAGATTGTTGAAATTACATTTGGGACACTGGAGAGTCACCTTCATCCCCTTTAGACATTTACGTATAACATATTATTATCAAGAGAAATAGTCAAATTTAAAAAGACAGAATTTTTGAATTGCGTACCAGATATATCCGAGATTAGCTAAACAGTATCAAAAATACCGGGCGTATTTGGACCAGAGGTGGTCGCCGAGGGTCCAGTAGGCATCAACAGTATTGTTGGCGATGTCGAGGCAGTACTTGGTGAGGAACTCTTTGGCTTTTTGGGGATCTTCCTTGTAGAGGCGGAGGGCTTCTTCTTCGATCTGTGCTTGTTCTGTAAAGGCTTTGTCCTCGATCGGCTTCCAGACATTCTCGATGTCTTTGGTCATGTCCTGCCATCGGAATAAGGCTAATTTGCTGACTCTACGGAAGGCCCACCAGGCACAATCCGTCCGGTATCCCCATCGGCCATCCACCATGTAAGAATCCGGCATCTTGGATATGCCGCAGTAGAATGGCAGGTGAGGAGTCGTCGCTGGATTGTCATAACCCAGCCAGACAACGCCACCGATCGCATTTGGCAGCCATTCTCTGGACTGAGTGATCTGGAGATATGTGGCATAGGGCACACAGATCGTCCTGTGCCGCTCGATATTCATGAGCTTTCTCAATTCTCCATTCATGAACGGTGTGGCCACCGGGCTTTTGACAGCCTCGCCCTTACGGTTTGAAGTCATCATCTGCGTGGTGATGTCAAAATTCGTGTTATCATAGGCATCCCTGAAGATCTCAAGGATATCCGGGACCGAAACTTTTTCGTCCGGTTTGACTGAAAGCGGATAATTCTCTGAATAGGGATTCAATTTTAAGGAAGGCGCTAACCAGCTCAAAACTCTCCATTCCCGAAGGCGTGTACCCATCCTCGTCCGCGTTCCCGGAGCATAGGCATAGCAGAATTCAAAAGGCTTCCCGCTCTGGGAGTCCCACCATCCCATTTCTTCAGCCAGGGAAAACACATTATCAGAGGCCATAAAATTTTCTCTATCTTTGAGGTCGATCTCTCTGATCCGGCTGCCGTTGGACGATACCGCGATCTCATCATCGGGGATCCTCACTGCGGCCCAGACAGCACCCTTTTTCCCCTTCCCAGGACCCAAGATCTCGAAGAACCAAACTTCCTTAGGATCGGCGAAGGTGAAACATTCTCCCGCATCGATGTATCCGAATTCTTTGGTCAATTCATCGACAACCTT
Source organism: Candidatus Aminicenantota bacterium (assembly GCA_030633795.1). GTDB lineage: Bacteria > Acidobacteriota > Aminicenantia > Aminicenantales > Aminicenantaceae. The sequence continues at coordinate 1,503 of DAOWCB010000224.1, forward strand.
GATGGCTTCTCTAGCTGTCTTGGCTCTCTCTAAGCACAGACGGTAAAGCTCGGGCGCATCCAGAATCCCTTCTTTGCTCACGAGCTCACGCCGCCCACCGAATGTGGTTTCTCCGATCGCAAGCTGATGTTCATTCATCACTGCGTATGCTGTGTTGATGTACGCATACGTTTCGGCAACCTGAGGGATCTTCCCTTTGGGGAGCCGGTCTGGATGATCCGGACCTTTTATCCTCTTGGAACGGTAGTAGATCGTGCACATATCATCAGGTTCATGTTTTTTACGTGGAACAACATTGATCCAAGTGCGGTCCGTCCCCGAATCGCAGGAATGCGACGTCATGGTCGATCCATCGACTGAGGCGAGCTTCCCCACCAGTATGCTCGTACATCCATCAAACGTGATGAGCTTGTCATCCGGAGGAACATCTGCAGTCGCATTTAAAAATAAAACAATTAAGACTACAAAACCTAGGAAGACCAAGTTTCTCCATATTTTGGAATTTTTCATAATGTGTTTTCTCCCTTCTTAGTACACCATAGGCCTTTCGTCCAATGTCTATAGTCATATTGCAGAATTTGATCATAAAGAGAACTCATGAAATGCAGACTTAGGACGCCAGGCTGAGATGTAAACATTTTCAACCTTATAACACAGGGAAAAGTCACTGGTCAAATGCAATCTAGCAATCTAGCAAGCTGATTCGTCATCACCCGGAGAAACTCTTCATCAGCTTGTTCGATTGCCGTGAAATATTTAAGAGAAAGATAGTTTTAAATCACAATTTATTCTAGAATATGGAGCAGAAAATATCGGTGATAGACAGGAAAGGAGATATCGATGAAACTTGAACGCCTGTATAAAAAAGCGATCGAGGTAGGGATCGACAACGATCTGAGAGGCAAACCCGAGATAAAAAAGATCCTGAAAGAAGAGAAAGAAAAGTACGACAAGTTCAAAGATGACGAGAAAGAATATTACGATGCGGATAGGCTGTTCAATCCTTTCTCCGACACACGGATCCTCAACGGCGATCCGAAGATGAATGTCAAACGTGTCATTGTGGGTGTGGATATGGAAGTCGGTGAGATCCTTCTCACCTATCTCCTGAACAAAGAGGAAGGCAAAAAAATCGACCTGATCATCTCTCATCATCCGGAGGGATATGCCCTTGCCCAATTGTATGATGTGATGAAGCTTCAGGCCGATCTTCTCGCCAACTTGGGTGTTACGATCAGTGTGGCCGAACAACTCATGGCCAAAAGGGTCAGTGAAGTGGAGAGACGGCTCCTGCCCGTTAACCATGCCAGAGCCGTGGATGCTGCAAAAACAATGGGGATACCGATGATGTGCGTGCACACCCCCTCGGATAACTGTGTCGCCAATTTCTTAACAAAAACCTTTGCAAAGAAAAAACCATCTAAACTCAAAGACATCATGGATATCCTGAAGTCCATCCCCGAGTACAAAAAGTCGATGAAACTCCAGATCCCCCCAAAGATCGTGAATGGTACAGAGAGCAATAAATGTGGAAAGATCTTCGTCGACATGACAGGCGGAACAGAGGGGTCGAAGGAGATATTCGAGAAATTCGCCAACAGCGGTGTGAGCACACTGGTGGGGATGCACTTCAGTGAAGAGCACCTTGAAAACGCCAAAAAAGCTAATCTGAATATGATCATTGCCGGCCATATATCCAGCGACGTACTGGGATTAAATCTTCTCTTTGACGAAGTCGAAAAAGAAGAAAATCTTACGTTTACAGGCATATCCGGATTTGAGCGGATTCGGCGGACAAAAGCGTGATATAAGAGAATGCTGGCTGTTGGGGAAAATAAGCAAAAAGGGGATAATTAGGAAGGGTATTATGAAGCCTTACCCAGCCAGCAAAAATAAGACTTAATTCTATTATACACTACTTAAAAAAAATATCAATATTTTTCTCAAAAAACAGTCATTTTTTCTTAAAAAACCCTTAATATTGACTCGATACGATCTAAAGGATACATTTAGACGTTACCTGATTTTTCGATTTGGAGATTCCAATGAAGACGTCAAAAAGATAATGGGCGAAAATCTCCTTCGCGTGTGGAAGAAGGTCACGGAAAAATAAGTGGATTCAGCGAAGACCATATTCAGAGAGCGCTCGAGGCCGCGAAAAATCCTCAACTTGAGATGAAACTCAAAAATATGCCGGTTCCCCTGAATCGAGACATGATCGATGAATACATGGGCCCAGTTCTCAAGGCTGCTGCCACG
>DAOWCB010000085.1 GCA_030633795.1 Candidatus Aminicenantota bacterium
CTTAATAAGCTTAAATGTTCGATGATCTCCCGGGCCATATACCCAGCCGGGTCTGATCACCACGACGTTCTCTCCATTGTCGGCGAACTGGAGGGCTATCTTTTCTCCCTCGAGTTTCGTTTTATCATAAACATCTCGAGGAGAAGGCGCGTGGGTTTCTTTGACAGGACGGTTTTCTCTAACAGAACCAAAAACACCCGCAGAGCTGAAGTGGATCATTCTTTCAACGCCAGCATCGGCAGCCGCTTTCAACACATTTTCCGTTCCCTGCACATTGATAGCAAAAAACTCCTTCTTGCTGATCCGAGAGGCCCCTAGAGCTGCCGCTAGATGAAACAGAACATCTGTTCCCTTGAACATGTCTTTTAGCGAATGGAAATCTTTGACGTCGCCGTGGAAAACCTGGTATCCCTCAAGGCCCTCCAAATCCCTTTTGTGGCGGAGGATACTAACCTGCCAATTTTGTTGGAGGAGTTGGCGAGCGAGGTGGGTACCGATAAATCCTGAAGCCCCGGTGATAAAAGCTTTCATGATTCAAGACGCCTTTTTTTATCGTCTTCACGTGCTTTTTCCAGTGCCGCAGCGATTTTTTTCTTATAATTATCGAATGTGTATTCTCTTTCTGCCATTCTTTTTGCCGCGAGGGCTCTTTCGGATGCTCTATGGTCGTACAGGGCAAAAAGAATACCTTGGGCAAAGCTTTTTGGGTCCGGATCGGCCAGAATAGATATTTTTTCGCTGAGGACTTGGGAATGGGTCCAGAGATCTGTTGCAACGACCGGTTTTCCGGATTTAAGGAAAGAATAAATTTTTAAGGGCGTGTTTGTGCCGGCAGTCCGGGGGGAAACCAACACATCGGCCATCGCGATATACAAAGGGACTTCTGAAGGAGCGACCTGTCCGGTGAAAAACACCTTGTCCGAAATCTTGAGCTCGGATGCCTTTTTTTTCATCTCTTCCACATGCAGCGGATATCCTCCGACCAGGAGAAAAACGACGGATTTATCATCCACCAGGGCGCTGGCCTCAAGAAAAAGTGGAATCCCCTGATAAGATTCGAAATTCCCTGTGTACAATACGATTTTGTCCTTGGGGGAAGCATACTTGGTGCGTTTTTGCTTTATCTGATCTTCCGAGTATCCGGGATGCTCAAAATCCAAAAAGTTTTCGATCAAAGTGGCTTTGTGCGCGACTCCTTCCTTTTCGAGCTTTTGGAACAAGTCCAAACAGATAACGATGATGCTTTGCGCGTTCCTGAGAACGTAGCGCTCCAATGCCAGAAAGATTTTCTTGAGGATTTTTGAACGGGAAAATCGAAAATTTTCCAGTTGTTGCGGTAGGCTGGAATGCATGTCGTAGAGATGCGGGATTTTTTTGCATTTTGCCAAAACTGTCCCAAACCAAGAAGCTTCTTCATGGGTAAATATCATGTCATAGGATTTTGACATCACAAGGCGTATGGATTTGCAGAGGAGTAAAAAGTCTAGGGGAATTTTGGCAAAAGAAGGGCCAACCTTGATTTTTTTGACAAAAAAGAGAGAGGGAATTCTGTGAATTTTTAGATTGCGAAAACTCCTGTCTTCGCCCAAATGGTAGGTCACGAGATCGACTTCATGACCCAGGTCTGCCAGGGCCTGGAGCCGGAAGTATACGCTGATGGGTGTGCCCCGGGGTTGGAAAAAGGGTTCGGGGGCGAGCATCAGAATTTTCATGACGGGCTCAAGAGTATATCAGTCTTCCTCTGATTCAGCCTGGATAATGTTGCGTATGAAGTAGATCTTTTTTTCCGTAGATTCATGATAAGCGCGAACCACGATTTCAGCCAAAAGTCCCAGTGTGATGAACTGGATCCCTATGACAATAAGCAGAATGGAGAGGAGGAGCAACGGGCGACCACTGATCCCCTCCAGCCGGATAAAGCGCACATAGGCCAGCCATAATCCTATGATTCCTCCGATGATTCCGCTGATCAGGCCGATAATCCCGAATATCTGCAACGGCCGTGTTGAATAACTCAGCAGAAATTTTACGGTCAACAGATCCAGGATAACTTTAGGAAACCTCCACACGCTGTACTTGGATTTTCCATGGCGGCGCTTTCGGTGATTTACCTTTACTTCTGCAATGGATACGCCGACATTGCTGGCAATTGCCGGAATGAATCGGTGCAACTCCCCATACAGTTTAATGTGTTTTATGATCTCCCGGCGGAATGCTTTCAATGTGCAACCGTAATCATGGAGCTTTACCCGAGTCATCCTCGAAATCAACCAGTTGGCCAGAATCGATGGGAAACGACGGGTGATCAAGCGGTCTTTCCTTTTCACTCTCCATCCGCTGACGAGATCATAGCCTTCTTCTATCTTTGCGATGAGAAGATCGAAATCTTGGGGATCGTTCTGCAAATCGGCATCCAGGGTGATGATGATGTTTCCGCGAGCATGGTCGAATCCAGCCGAAAGAGCAGCGGTTTGGCCAAAGTTTTTCCGCAGCTGGATGACCCGAATCCGTCGATCCTTTTTCAAGAGTTGTTTGCAAACGAGAAGAGATTCGTCCTCGCTCCCATCATCCACGAATAATATTTCGTATGACTTTTCCAGATTTTGACAGGCCTCGGTGATTTCTCTGTGGAGTTCAGGCAGATTGGTTGCTTCGTTATAGACTGGGATGACGAGGGAAAGATCGCAATTTTCTTCTATTGTCATCCCCGCCAATATATCACAAATGGCACAAGGAAAAAAGAGCATGCCTGACGATCGGTTAGGAAATTGGGTCTCAAAAAGCGACAAAAGTAGAGAGACATGTTTGTGTAATTTGTGGGAGATATCTGTTTTGATCTTAAATTGACAAGATTGAGGTTATATTTTAGAATGGAAAAAACAAAATGTCGGACCAGAAAATATTGATTGTCGACTATGACCCTAAAAGTCTTGAGAATATGACAGACTTGTTTTCTGCCTACAAACTCGAAATTATCACGGCAGCTGATGGCCAAGAGGCCTATGAAAAGTATAAATCAGAAAAACCCAACCTGATTCTTCTTGAAGCGATGCTCCCCAAACTCCATGGTTTCGATCTTACCCAGAAGATATATAAGGAAACAAAAGGGAGAATCCCGATTGTTATTGTAACCGGTTTGTATAAAGGCACCCAGTACAAAAATGAAGCCATACGATCTTTTGGCGCAGCCGATTATTTTGAAAAACCGTTCGACAATGAAAAGCTCGTTAAGTCTGTTTTAAACTTGCTTCACGACGAGATGGACATCCAAGAGGATCTCCCTGACCCTGAATCGGTCCTTAAACTTTTCTCGGATGATGATGAAAGCAAGGATTCCTAATCTCAAAAATCAGTAAGTTTTGATGTTGACAAGGCTTGACATCCATCTAAAATAGGTTTATTCCAAGATACAGGAAAAAGAACTTCGATGACCGGAATATGGACCCGATGTAACAACTGCCGGCGAATTCTCTACAAACAGGACATCCTGGACAATTTTTTTATCTGCCCGGAGTGCAATTTCCATTTTCGGCTTTCTGCCATAGAAAGGCTCAACATGCTTTTTGACCTTGGGCAGTATGAGCTGATAGATCAGGATATTTTTCCCGAGGATCCACTTGTTTTCAAAGACACCAAATCTTATGCCGTCCGGCTGAAGGAAAACACAAAAAAAACCGGTCTTTCCGATGCGGTATTGAATGCTGTCGGCACAATGGACGGAATCAGGGTCGTCATGAGCGCTATGGAGTTTGCCTTTATGGGAGGGAGCATGGGATCGGTCGTGGGAGAGAAAATCACCCGGGCTTTTGAAAGAGCGCTCGAGGAAAACATCCCTGCTGTTGTGATTTCTAGCTCTGGAGGAGCACGGATGCAGGAGGGAATCCTATCTCTGATGCAGCTGATGAAAACCAGTTCGGCCATCGCAAACCTGGATAAGGCCGGTATCCCATATATCTCGGTCCTCACCGATCCCACAACGGGGGGAGTGACGGCCAGCTATGCCATGTTGGGGGATATCAACATTGCCGAACCCAATTCGCTGATCGGATTTGCCGGGCCTCGAGTCATTGAGCAAACGATCAAAGAAAAGCTTCCCAAGGGATTCCAGCGTTCGGAGTTTCTCCTCCATCACGGCATGCTGGATGATATTGTGGAACGGAGAAATCTGCGTTCTTACATCATTCGGGTCCTTCGCCTATTCCTAAACAAGCCTCGTACAGAATGAATGAGCAGGAATGCAAGCGGTATCTGGAAAGAATCCAGAACCTTGGTATCAAATTCGGGCTGGATAATGTGCGGGAAATCCTTCGGGCCTTTCACGATCCTCACCGGACATTCCCATCTGTGCTCGTTGCGGGATCCAACGGAAAAGGTTCGGTCTGCGCCTTTCTCACTCAAATCTTGAGTCTGCATGGTTTTCGGGCGGGATTGTTCACGTCGCCCCACCTAGTGGACGTTGAAGAGAGAATTCGCATTGGCGGAGAGCTTATTGCCAGGAGGACCTTTTGCAGGCTTCTCACCCAACTCAGAAATAAGATCGAACAGCTTATATCCTCAAAAAGATTGTTGAATCCCCCTACCTATTTTGAGCATCTCTGCTGCTTGGCCTTTCTTTATTTTACCGAACAAGAGGTGGACATGGCCTTTCTCGAAGTGGGGATGGGCGGCAGGTTTGACGCCACAAACGTAGTCGACCCAAAAGTGTCGGTCATCACCACCATCTCGGCCGAGCATCAGAAATTCTTGGGAGAAAGTTTGAGCCAGATTGCCTTTGAAAAATCTGGCATCATCAAACCCGGAGTCCCGGTGGTATGTGGGGTTCAAAAACAAGATGCTTATGCAACAATAAAAAACCGGGCAGAGAAGCTTGGAGCGCCCTTTTATGGAATATTCGATAAAAAAGATAATTTTGTGATACAAAAAGCGAGAAGGGGATTTGTTTTTACCTTTCGAATGAATGGGGAGGCCTACAGCTACGAGCCTGCTCTCCAAGGGAAACATCAGGGCCGCAACGCCGCCATTGCCATTGCCGCTTCTCGGATCCTCGGCCAGAGATGGGAAAAGCTGGAGAAAGAGAAAATTATCCAAGGCATCCAGACGACCCGTTGGGAGGGACGGTTGGAATCCATCTCTCAGAAGCCTCTAGTGTTATTGGATGGTGCTCACAACGAGGAGGGTGCTGATGCTTTGAAGGACTACATAAGGGAGTTTGTTTCCTCTTCTGTTGTCCTCGTGTACGCATCCATGCGGGACAAAAAAATCGAACGGATCGCTGACATCCTATTTCCCCTAGCAAAGATTGTCATCTTGACACGATTCCCGTATTATCGGGCGTGCCCTCCTGAAGAGCTGGCGGAACAAGTGGCCTGCGATGAAAAAAAGATACTCTGTGAGCCGGATGCTAAAAGGGCTTTTCGGATGGCGCAACAGCTTGCCGGGCCCGACGGGATTGTCGTTGTTGCAGGTTCACTTTTTCTAGTCGGGGAAATAAAAAAAATAATACGAAATTCCATTCCTGCGTGAACTTTATGAACGCGTTCGGTTTTTGCATCTCCAGAGCTTCTGGGAAGCTTAGAGTGCTTGCTTTTTTACGTTAGTCATGTTAAATTTTTGCCTCGATTTATCGGCAATTATTAATGGCAAGCTGCCTTATCCTTACATAAAGGTGGCGGCAGGGAAGTGATTCATGATGCTGGTGTTGTGAGATTGCTTCGCCCAGAGGATGTAAACTGCCGATAAAGAAGTCAGGATTAAATGTTATCTATTGATTTAAGTGTCATCGTCATCTTTGTAATCGTTTGGGTCCTGGTTCTTGTGCTCAAAAAGGTCTATTTTAAGCCCATGGGCCGCATCATGAGACAGAGGGATGGCCAAATCCAACAGGACCAGGATGCTACCCAAGAGGCGCTGGATAAGTACGGCAAAACTCTCGAAAGGATTGAAGAGGATATAAGAGCAGCAAAAACATCGGCTCGGGAGACACGAGAGAAATTTGAACGAGAAGCCCAGAAAGAAAAAGAAAACATGATCGAAGAGGTATCCCAAGAATGTCGTGCTCAAGTAGAAAAAGCCCATCAGGAATTGAAGGAAAAGGTCGAATGTCTCCTGAAAGAATTGGAACCTCGGGGCCAAGACCTTGCCAAGAATATCACAAAAAAACTTCTAAACTGATGCAACAAAAAAAGTCTACACTCTTGATTCTCTTGGTCGTCCCGTTTTTGCTGTTCATGTCATTTGCGGAGGAATCTCATTCTTCCCAGACTAAGGATTTTTTGGGGAAACTCGGCAACTTCCTTTTGCTGTTTGGAGGATTGGCCTATGTTTTGAGGAAGCCTTTGGGAAAATTCCTCCAGAAAAGGTCTGA